>JAKDLC010000033.1 GCA_030453055.1 Nitrosospira sp. | reverse complement strand
AGTGAGGAATTGCGCAGCCGGATCAATGCCCTGACTCTGGATATGCTGGGAACGCCGGCAGACGACATCGTGCTGGCGCCCGTTCATAGCGTGCTCAAAACGTCAAGCGGCAAGATTCGCCGGGCGGCCTGCCGTGAGCTGTATGAAAAAGGGGCGGCTCCGCCGCGCCCGGTGTGGTGGCAGGTGATCCGGCTGGCGGGCGCCGGTGTGCTGCCTCAATTGCGCCGCGGCGGCAGGGTGGCGTCCGACATTCTCTACGCCGCTTATGTATGGGCGCTGTGCTGCCTGCTGGCGCCGGTGACGTGGCTGGCGACCGCGCTGCTGCCCCGCCCCGCCTGGGGTTGGGCGGTGAGCCGCGGGAGCGCACGCCTGCTTGCACGTTTGTCGGGAACGCCATTGGCGGTTCACGGATTGGAAAATCTGCCCTGCAAGACGCCTTGCGTGCTGGTGGCGAACCATGCCAGCTATCTCGATGGAATCTTGCTCGTCGCGGCCTTGCCGGGCGGATCCTGTGCTACGGGGCATTTCAGTTTTGTGGCCAAGCGGGAGCTGCTGGATAATATGGTTTCGCGCGTGTACCTGCGGCATATCGGGTCGGCGTTCATCGAGCGCTTCGATCCGGAACGCGGTGTGGAGGAATTGAAGCAGGTGGCGCACTCCCTGCAGTCGGGCCGCTGCCCGATATTTTTTCCGGAAGGCACGTTCAAACGCATGCCCGGCCTGTTGCCGTTTCGCATGGGTGCATTTGTGGTGGCGGCCGAGGCGGGCGTACCGGTAGTGCCGGTAAGCATTCGCGGCGCTCGCTCCATCCTTCGCGCCGACCACTGGTTTCCACGGCGCGGAGTCATTACGATCACGATCAGCAAGCCGATCGTGCCGGATGGAAAGGACTGGGCTGCCGCCGTTCATCTGCGAGATGCAGCTCGCACAGAACTCTTACGCCTTTGCGGGGAACCCGACCTCGCGCCGGAGCACTGAAAGAGCGGGATACTCAGGGTGCTGCGTCTACAAAAGCTCGCGCCAGTTTTTGTAGGATGGGTGGAGTGAAACGCAACCCATCATGTGATCTGGATAGCCGGGTTGTAAATCCACTGGTTCAACAGGCTGCGCGCCGCATCCGGAATTTCCGATGCGGTCATTCCCAGCGGGCCGCCGTGCTGATTCCGCAGCGCATCCGCCGCGGCGCCGTGCAGGTAAACCGCCAGTAGCAGTGCATTTTCCGCATGTAATCCTTGTGCAAGCAAGGCGCCGATGATGCCGGACAATATATCGCCCGTACCCGCGCTGCTCAAACCGGGGTTTCCGCTCGTGTTGATGTAGCGTTTGCCGCCGGGTGCCGCGCAGATGCTTCCCGCACCTTTCAACACCGCATAACAGTTGAAATTCTCCGTCAGATTCGCGGCGGCGGCCATGCGGTCATTCTGAATCGTTGGGGTATCGGTATTCAGCAGCCGCGCGGCTTCGGCGGCGTGAGGCGTGAGAATGGAAGGGGCGCTGCGCGCATGCAACCGCTCCCGTAGCAGGCCGGCGGCTCCGGAATGCAGGGAGATGAGGTTCAATGCGTCGGCATCCAGCACCAGCGGCAGGTTTGATTCCAGCGCGTAATTCAGATAGAAATGAGCGTCGGTCGACATCCCCAATCCCGGTCCGACAACCAGGCAGTCCAAATGATCGAGCTTGAGCAGTTCGTGGATGGGGCGCAGCATCAATTCCGGCTGCGCAGGATCCACGCCGGGCGCATTGTCCGCAATCAAACCGAGATAGACGCGGCCCGCACCCAGTTTCAGCGTTGCCGTGCCCGCCAGAAGCGCCGCGCCTACCATTCCGGTTGATCCGCCGATTATGCCGATGCTGCCGAACATGCCTTTGTGACTGCTGGCTGAGCGGGGCGGCGGGAGCCATTTTTGTGCGTAAGCCTGATCCATCACCCATGACATCGGTTCTTTGAGCGATCCCACGTCAAGATCGAGATCGCGCAGCAAAATCTCCCCGCAATATTCCGGACCGTGATGCGTGAGGAGGCCGGGCTTGAGGCCGATGAACGTGACCGTCATGGCGGCCCGGATCGCCGCGCCGCGCACCTGGCCGGTGTCGCTGCCCAGACCGCTGGGAATATCGAGCGCGAGCACGGGCAGATTCATGCGGTTGACTGCGTTGACCAGTGCAAGATAGTTATCCTTCAGGTCCCGGTCTTGCCGAAGATCGAAGCCAATGCCGAACAGCCCATCTATCACGGCATGCCACATTTCATTTTTCGGGATGTCGGCAAGTATCTCGCCGCCTGCGGCGAGCCAGGCGTCCAGCATTCGCTTCGCATCATCGGACAGGCTTGTCCGCTCACCGGTAAACACCAGTGTGACGTTGAACCACCACTCGCGCAGATGGCGCGCGACGGCGAAAGCATCGCCGCCGTTGTTGCCGGGACCCGCCAGCACCAGCACTTTGGTTCTATCGTGGATCAGCAGTTTGTCGCGCGCAACTTCGGCGGCGGCCAAACCGGCTTTTTCCATCAAGGCAGGCGGATTGGGCAATGCAGCCGCGCGCTGCTCGATTTCCCGGATGTCGGCGGTGGAATAAATGGCGGTGGGGTTGGTATGCTTTAGTTTGTTCATGCTCGTGAACTGCGGGCGGCTTGTCTTCTCGTGTAAAATTGCGTTTTCAACTCATCGGCTCATTTCACCGGATGCTTCGACTTCGTGGCGGCGGCGCGCTTTCCCCATTCCGTCTGGAAAAATTGGCGAGCGCGCTTAAAATCGCCGCTCCGCAAGTTTCCCACATTTACGCGGAATATTGGTATTTTTGCGCCCTTGAACGCGATCTGGAGCAAAACGAAGTCGCTATTCTCGAAAATCTACTCAAGAGCAACGCGGGGGAAATTCTTCCGAGGGAGGCTGCCGGTCAGCAGGCCGAACGGACCAGAGGCGAATTGCTGTTGGTGCTGCCTCGCCCCGGTACGATCTCTCCCTGGTCATCCAAGGCCACCGACATTGCTCTCCACTGCGGACTGGGAGCGGTGAAGCGGCTGGAGCGCGGCGTGGCGTTTTATATTCAGACGGGAGGCGGGTTTTCCGCCGAATTCCCGGCTGGCGGCAGGCGTGCGCTGCTTGCGCTGATACACGATCGCATGACCGAGGCGGTAGTTGGCTCATTCGACGATGCGGAAAAATTGTTCAGGCATTTTAAACCCGCGCCGCTCGACACGGTGGATGTGCTGGCGGGGGGCAGCGATGCATTGCAAAACGCCAACGACGAAATGGGACTCGCGCTGTCGCCGGATGAAATTGAATATTTTGCCGCCTGTTTCATGCGGATTGGGCGCAATCCCACCGATGTGGAATTGATGATGTTTGCGCAGGCGAATTCGGAGCATTGCCGCCACAAGATTTTCAACGCGGATTGGGTGATAGACGGAAAGGCCAAAACGAAATCGTTATTCTCGATGATACGCAATACCCACCAACGGCATCCGCAGGGCACCGTGGTGGCGTATGCGGATAATTCTTCCATTATCGAAGGCGCGAAGATCGCCCGCTTCTACCCCGGCAAGGACAACGCTTACGGTTACGCGGAGGAGCAAACACACATCCTGATGAAAGTGGAAACCCACAATCATCCCACCGCGATTTCGCCTTATCCGGGCGCTGCCACCGGTGTGGGTGGAGAAATCCGCGATGAAGGTGCTACCGGCCGCGGGGCCAAGCCCAGGGCAGGGCTTAGCGGCTTCTCGGTTTCCAATTTAACTATTCCCGGGTTCATTCAGCCGTGGGAAGTGCACCGGCAGTCGGGGAAGGCAAATTTTTACGGCAAGCCGTCGCGTATCGCATCGGCCTTGCAAATCATGCTCGAGGGCCCCATCGGGGGCGCCGCGTTCAACAACGAGTTCGGGCGGCCCAATCTGGCGGGGTATTTCCGCACCTTCGAGGAGCGCGTCGACGGCAAAATGCGCGGTTATCACAAACCGATAATGCTGGCGGGCGGCATCGGCCATATCGCCGCGCGCCATGCTTTCAAGGAAGCGTTTCCAGCTGGCGCATTGCTGATTCAGTTGGGCGGACCGGGGATGTTGATCGGTCTCGGCGGCGGCGCCGCATCCAGCATGGATACGGGGATGAATGCGGAGAACCTCGATTTCGATTCGGTGCAGCGCGGTAATGCGGAAATGGAGCGGCGAGCCCAGGAGGTCATTGATTATTGTTGGCAGATGGAAAGGCGAGGCGCGCCTAATCCGATTCTCTCGATTCACGACGTCGGCGCCGGCGGCTTATCGAATGCGCTGCCTGAACTGTTGCATGGTTCCGGGCGGGGAGGGCATGTTGATTTGCGCGATATTTCCTCGGAAGAGCCGGGTATGTCGCCGATGCAGATTTGGAGCAACGAGGCGCAGGAGCGGTACGTGCTCGCCATCATGCCGGAGTCGATGGAATCGTTCCAGGCGATCTGTGAGCGTGAACGCTGCCCCTTCGCGGTGGTAGGCACGGCGATGGCGCAACAACGGCTTACCGTGACCGACCCCCTGTTCGCCAACCAGCCGGTCGATATGGATCTTTCCGTGCTGTTGGGCAAGCCGCCGAAGATGACTCGCGATGTTGCACATATCGAAAAAATGCGGATGCCGTTCGACACGGCGGGATTGAATCTGCAAGAGGCGGCGTACCGGGTGCTGCGGCTGCCGGCGGTGGCGGACAAGACCTTTCTCATCAGCATTGGCGATCGGACCGTCGGCGGCATGACCGCGCGCGACCAGATGGTGGGACCGTGGCAGGTCCCCGTAGCGGACGTTGCGGTGACGCTGATGGGTTACCGGACTTATCTGGGCGAAGCTTTCGCGGTGGGTGAGCGCACGCCGGTGGCACTGGTCGATCCCGCCGCTTCGGCCCGCATGGCGGTCGGCGAAGCCATCACCAATATTGCCGCCGCGCGGATCGAACATATTGGAGAGATCAAGCTTTCCGCCAACTGGATGGCCGCCGCGGGACATCCTGGCGAAGACGCGGCCCTGTTCGACGCCGTATATGCCGTAGGCATGGAATTGTGCCCCGAACTGGGAATCAGCATCCCGGTGGGCAAGGATTCCATGTCGATGAAGACCGTGTGGCGATCGGAGTCCGATCATGACGCGGGAGTCGGCGCGGGAGTCGAAAAAGAAGTGACGGCGCCGCTGTCGCTTATTGTTTCCGCCTTTGCCAGAGTAGCGGATGCGCGCAGGACGCTTACGCCGCAGTTGCGTGCGGATTGTGGCGAAACCGAACTCATTCTGATCGATCTGGGTGCGGGCAGGAACCGCCTGGGAGGTTCGGCGCTGGCGCAGGTATATAAGCAGGTGGGCGACGCCGCGCCGGATATGGAGCGCCCGGATGGGGCGAAGAAACTCGCTGGTTTTTTTGCCGCCATACAACGCTTGAATCATGAAAATAGAATCATTGCCTATCATGACCGCTCCGATGGGGGCCTGTTTGCAGCATTGTGTGAAATGGCTTTCGCCGGCCGCGTGGGCCTGACTGTCAACCTCGATCAGTTGTGTTTCGATGCGCTTGCAAATGATGTCGATGGTTGCGAATTGCGGCCGGAAGCGCTGGGTGGAAGATTTCTGGAGCGCATCCTGTCCGTTTTGTTCAATGAGGAACTGGGGGCGGTGATCCAGATAAAGGCGGAACACCATCGCGAGGTCGTGGCTGTCTTGTCTGATGAGGGCTTGCGCGACGTGAGTTTTGTCATCGGCGGCCTCAATGACAAGGATGAAATCCGGTTTCTGCGCAACAACAAGCCGGTATTCGCGGAGAAGCGCGTCGATTTGCATCGCGCCTGGTCGGAGACCACTTACGAGATGCAGAAACTGCGCGACAATCCGGAATGCGCGCAACGGGAATACGATCGCCTGCTCGACGTCTCCGATCCCGGTCTGCACGCGCAATTGAGCTTCGACGTCGACGACGACATCGCCGCGCCTTACATTCATACCGGCATTCGGCCGCGAATCGCCGTTCTGCGCGAGCAAGGCGTGAATGGCCATGTGGAAATGGCGGCTGCCTTTGACCGGGCGGGATTCGCCGTAACCGATGTGCACATGAGCGATATCGTCGCGGGTCGTGTTTCTTTGAGCGATTATCAAGGATTTGCCGCATGCGGCGGATTTTCCTACGGCGATGTGCTGGGGGCGGGGGCAGGCTGGGCCAAATGCATTCTGTTCAACCATCGCGCTCGCGACGAGTTTGAAGCATTCTTCCGGCGCACGGATACCTTTGCGCTGGGGGTTTGCAACGGCTGCCAGATGATGAGCAACCTGCATGAAATCATTCCCGGCGCGGAACAGTGGCCGCACTTTGTGCGCAATAAATCGGAGCAGTTCGAGGCGCGCTTCGTCATGGTGGAAGTTCAGGCAAGCCCATCCCTGTTTTTCAGCGGTATGGCGGGGAGCCGAATGCCTGTCGTCGTTGCGCACGGCGAAGGTTGTGCTGAATTTTCCGGTAAGAACGAGGTCTCAACCATCTCGCCCCTGGTTATGCTGCGTTTTGTGGACAATCGCGGCGAGCTCACGGAGGTTTATCCGCTCAATCCCAGCGGTTCTCCCGGAGGCATTGCCGGCGTGACTACGCCAGACGGACGTTTCAGCATACTCATGCCCCATCCGGAGCGCGGGTTTCGTGCCGTGCAGCATTCATGGCATCCTGATTGGCGTGACGATGCACCGTGGATGCGCATGTTCAGGAACGCGAGAAAATGGGTGGGATAAGTTGCATTCGATAATTCATGATAAGGAGTACCCGGCTTGACAATTTTTCAAAGTATCTCCGCTCTGTGTACGCTCTATAGGGGCGGATTCGTCGTCATCATGTCGCTGGCGCTCGGGGCCGCGCCGGGTATCGCATGGGCGCAGACGAAACCCGGTAGCAAGGAAAATACGGATTGTGTGCCGGTCGGAAGCTGGATCGTTCCCGGCGGCGGCAAGATATCCGGTACCGAGGGCATTGCTCGCGCCGCAAAGCGCGACGTAGTGCTGCTGGGTGAAATGCACGACAACGCCGAGCATCACCGATGGCAATTGCAGACGCTGGCTGCGCTGCATGCGGCCCGTCCCGATATGGTGATCGGTTTCGAGATGTTTCCGCGCCGGGTGCAGAAAGCGCTCGATCAGTGGGTTGCGGGTGAGCTCTCCGAAGCGGAGTTTCTTGCCGCCGCCGACTGGGGCGGTGTCTGGAGCACGGACGCGAATCTCTACCTGCCCTTGTTTCATTTTGCGCGGATGAACCGCGTGCCGATGGTGGCGCTCAACATCGATGCGCGTTTGCGGAAGGCGGTTGCGGCGAAGGGGCTCGACGGTGTTCCAGAGAATGAACGCGAGGGCGTCATGCCGCCTTTTGCGCCCAGCGACGCTTATCTCGATTACCTGATGCCGTTCTACGGTCAGCACGAGCGCGGCGGCAGGAAGAAGGGCGAAGTCAGCCGAGACGATCCGGACTTCCGCCGCTTCGTCGAGGGTCAGCAGCTCTGGGACCGGGCAATGGCGCAAGCCATCCGTTCGGCGCTGGACCGGCCGGGGCGCCCGCTTGTGGTCGGAATCATGGGGTCGGGCCATATCAAGTATGGTTATGGGGTTCCCCACCAGTTGAAAGACCTCCGCGTCACCGAGGTCGCTACGCTGTTGCCATGGAATAGCGGCACCGCTTGCGACCGCATTGTCACGGGATTGGCCGATGCGGTATTCGGTGTTGCAGCGGAATCGCCTGTCTCGCCTGAGCCGCCGCGGCAGCGCCTGGGCATCCGCTTCGAAATGGCGCAGGATGGCGGCGCGCGCGTCCTGCAGGTCGGGAAGCGCTCCATCGCTGAAACAGCCGGTATCCGTGACAGCGACGTGATCACGGAAGCCGCGGGAATGCCGATCAAACAAACCGACGACATTGTGGAAATAGTCAAACGTCAGGCTCCCGGAACGTTGCTGCCGCTCAAACTGAAACGCAACGGCGAAACGGTCGAGATCATCGCCAGATTTCCGGCGGTGTCGAAGTGAGGCGGACGGATTGGTTGCGCCTCTCCGATGTCTGGAGAGGTGTCGCCCGCATTCTGCTCCCGCTTCTGGTTGCACTGGCTGCATCTGCTCCATTCGCCGTCACATTCGCCGCCGCAACCGACGCCGCAACCGATGCCTCCGGCGCGGCAGCCGATACCGCGGATATCAACTATGACATTAGCGTGCGCATTGACCCGGTTGCGCGCACCATCGAAGGACGCACCGTCATCACCGCGAAGACGCCGGAAGAATTGACTCTGGTGCTGGGCCGCCGCTTCGAAGTGATGCAGGCACGGGCTGATGGGGCGCCGCTGGGGCCGGCCGCGGTCACCGGCAAGATGCGCACCTGGCGGATTCCGGCCAACAAGCAGATACCGCGTCGTATCGAGGTTCACTGGCGCGGCGAACTTTCCGCGCTCGATACCGCGCTCGATCACCCGCAGACGCTGGGCGCGAACGAGCCGGTCAGCAGCGCCGCCGGTACGTTTCTGCCTGACTCGAGCGGTTGGTATCCCTATATAGCGGATAAACTCGCAAGCTATCGGGTGAGCATCGATCTTCCCGCCGGGCAGCGGGGCATTGTTCCCGGCCGCCTCGTCGAGGAGTCCGAATCGGCCGAGGGGTATCATGCCCGTTTCGAGTTTCCCTCTCCCACCGGCGGCATCGATCTCATGGCCGGTCCCTATACGGTCGAAACGCTCATGATGCGCGGCGCCGGCGGCAAGCCGATTCAGTTGCGAACCTACTTTCATCCGCAGATCGCGGAACTCGCCCCCGGCTACCTCGAGGCGGTAAAAGGCTATATCGACCTCTACGAGTCGTGGATCGGCGAGTACCCGTTTACCGAATTCAGTGTCGTGTCGAGTCCCACGCCGACGGGATTCGGCATGCCAACGCTCACCTATCTCGGGATCGAGGTGCTGCGGCTGCCGTTTATCCGCGCCACCTCACTGGGACACGAGGTGCTGCATAACTGGTGGGGAAATGGCGTGTATCCCGATTATGCGCAGGGCAACTGGTCCGAGGGGCTGACCACCTTCATGGCGGATTATGCGTACAAGGAGCGCGAAAGTCCCGAAGCCGCGCGAGAAATGCGGCGTGGCTGGCTTCGCGATTTCGCCGCGCTGGCGCCCGGACAGGATGCGCCGCTTTCCACCTTCACCTCTCGCACGCATGGGGCGTCGCAGATCGTCGGCTACAATAAGGCGGCGATGATGTTTTCGATGCTGCGCGATTTGCTCGGGCGCGAGACCTTCGATCGCGCGCTCCGGACATTCTGGCGCGAACAGCGTTTCCGCATCACTTCGTGGGCGGATTTGCGGCAGGCATTCGAGGCGGCGTCCGGGCGGGACTTGCGCGGTTTCTTCGACCAGTGGCTCACGCGCCCGGGGGCGCCCGTCGTGCGCATTGCCGAAGCCACACGTGCGAAGTCGGATTCCGGTTACCGGGTTACCGTCGCGCTCGAGCAAGCGGCGCCCGTCTACCGGTTGCGCGTGCCGGTCGCGATTCGCACCGGGGAGGGTGAGGAATTCCATACGCTCGATCTGGAGAGCGGGCGCGAGACTTTCACACTCGAAACGCGCGCCCTTCCGCTGGAGGTGACCCTCGACCCGGATCTGCGGTTGTTCCGGCGCTTGACGCCCGACGAGGCGCCGCCGATCCTGCGCCAAGTGATGGTGGATCGGACAACGGTTACCGTTTTACTTCCGGAAAGCGGTGAGGCGCGCGCGGCCGCCGAAACGCTCGCCGGTAAACTTCAAAACCGTGCGCTGAAATTGGTTTCGGCTGCGGATAGTTTGCCGGTCGCGCCGGCGCTCGTAATCGGTCTGCATGAGCAAGTCGATGCATGGCTTGCGCGACATCAGTTGCCGGAAAGGCCTGAAGTCGCGCGCGGCAAGGGTTCGGCGCAGGCCTGGTCGGTAAGACGTCCCGACGGCGGGACGCTTGCTGTCGTGTCCGCGCGGGATGCAGCTTCGCTGGCAGCGCTGATACGGCCATTGCCGCACTACGGCCGTCAGAGTTATGTCGTCTTCGACGGCGCAAAGGCGATCGAGCGCGGCGCATGGCCAACCCGTGCGCAGGTGGTAAAGCTCGAGTGACGATGGTGCAGTCCCAAAAATTCTGACACGATGCCATAACGCCTGTTACGGAACCGGTCGTTGTATCATGTTCGGATAGAAGACGGCCAATCGACGGACTTTCCGATATCCCGACGTCAGTGAGGGTTTTTTGTTAAAATACAGGTTAATTTATTAATTTAGTGGAGTATTTGATGGCTGTCGAGAGAACCCTGTCTATCATCAAACCGGATGCAACGGCAAAAAACGTGATCGGGGAAATCTATTCCCGCTTTGAAAGCAACGGGCTGAAAATAATTGCGGCTCGCATGCTGCATCTTTCACAGGCGGATGCCGAGGGTTTTTACGCCGTGCATCGCGGCCGGCCATTTTTCGATGACCTGGTGAAATTCATGATTTCCGGGCCGGTGATGGTGCAGGTACTGGAAGGCGAAGACGCAATCAGAAAGAACCGGGAGCTGATGGGCGCGACCGACCCGAAAAAGGCGGAGAAAGGCACGATTCGCGCGGATTTCGCCGACAGTATCGATGCCAACGCAGTGCACGGCTCCGATGCGCCCGAAACCGCAGTGGCCGAGATTGCCTATTATTTTTCGTCGCTTGACATTCATTCCAGGTAAGAAAAACTTCGGTTTCCCATTTTATGCGCGTCAATCTACTTGACTTCGATGCGAACACGCTTGCCGGTTTCTGTGCGGAAATCGGCGAGAAGCCGTTTCGCGCCAGGCAATTGCTGCGCTGGATACACCGGTCGGGTGAGGCGGATTTTGCCGGCATGAGTGATTTGGCAAAGGAAATGCGGGATAAGCTCTCGGCAACCGCCGTGATCGAGCCGCCCCGGGTTATCGGCGATCATACCGCCGCCGACGGAACTCGCAAATGGCTGTTGTCCGTGGGCGCGGGCAATGGCATCGAGACGGTTTTCATACCGGAAACCAGCCGCGGGACTCTGTGCATTTCCAGCCAGGTCGGCTGTGCGCTGGCATGCACTTTTTGCGCTACGGGCAGGCAGGGCTTTAACCGCAATCTGACCGTGGCGGAAATTATCGGCCAGTTGTGGTGGGCGAATAAAGCGCTGGCGGAAGAGCCCGATGATGAGTCTGTGACGGAGTCGGGAGAGATCGCCTATAGCCGGAAGGGAGTACGCTATGCCAGCTGTTCCGAGCGTGGTCGCGCGATCAGTAACGTGGTGATGATGGGCATGGGCGAGCCGCTGGCCAATTTTGAAAACGTGGTGACAGCGCTTGATTTGATGCTGGACGACAACGCCTATGGGCTGTCGCGTCGGCGCGTGACGGTGAGCACTTCCGGCCTGGTTCCGGCCATGGATCGGCTGCGCGAGCGTTGCCCGGTGGCGCTGGCGGTATCGCTGCATGCGCCCAACGACGCCCTGCGCGACCAGTTGGTGCCCATTAACAAAAAATATCCGATCAGCGAGTTGCTGGCGGCCTGCCAACGCTATCTTCGGTCTGCTCCGCGGGATTTCATAACGTTTGAATATGTCATGCTGGATGGCGTCAATGACAGCGTGGCCCATGCACGCGAATTGGTCCAACGGGTGCGGCACACCCCTTGTAAATTCAACCTGATTCCATTCAATCCGTTTCCCGATTCCGGTTACCAGCGTTCATCGCCGGAAGCGGTACGCCTGTTTCGCGATGTGCTGATGCAGGCCGGACTGGTCACTACGGTACGCAAGACCCGCGGAGATGATATCGCCGCCGCCTGCGGTCAGCTCGCCGGACAAGTGCTGGATAAGACCCGGCGGGCAAGCCGCAGAATGATGGAAGCGGCAGGATGAGAAACGATTTGCCAGGCAAGTATGGGCGCTGCGCGATAATGGATTCGAGTAATGGACCCCACTGATAGCAACCATGCCAGCCAGGGAACCCAATCGGAGCCAGCCCGGACAGAACGAAGCGTGGGTCAATCATTGAAGGCGGCGCGACTG
>JAKDLC010000302.1 GCA_030453055.1 Nitrosospira sp. | reverse complement strand
GGCCTCACCCGGAAGGTGAGCATCAAATAATACGAAATATCGATATTAATCATGACACTGATCTATTAGATGAGCGGTCAACTACCGGATTTAGGTTTAACTTCCAGAGGTTTCCAATGAGCTTTCCAGTGAGCCCACAGGATAAATTAGCGCTTACCATGACAACTGATTTCCGGGAAAAAACCTGGTCGGCGAGGGAATCATGGCGCTGAATTCGATTCGGCCTGCGGTCAGTATTTTCGGCAGTGCGCGCACGCTTCCCGATCACCCAAACTATAGGCTGACCGAACAGATCGCCCGACAATTGTCCGATGCCGGCTTTTCCGTAATTTCCGGCGGCGGGCCGGGGATCATGGAAGCGGCCAACAAGGGCGCTTACTTTGGCAGATCGCCCAGTATCGGCTTGAATATCCAGCTCCCCCATGAACAACATCGCAATACCTACCAGGACATCAGTCAGACTTTCCGCCATTTTTTTGCGCGCAAGTATATGTTCGTCAAGTTCGCCACTGCTTACGTAGTATTACCGGGCGGATTTGGTACGCTGGACGAACTGATGGAGGCGCTCACGCTGGTTCAAACCGGCAAGACCCGGAAAATGCCGATTATTCTGGTTTGTGGGGAATTCTGGCGCGGCATGCTCGACTGGCTTCAGCAATCGCTCATAGCGGAAGGCATGATCGCCCCCGAAGATATGGACTTGATACAGGTGATCGATGAACCCGGCGAAGTAGTCAACGCCATCTTCCAGTATTATGAAACCCGGGGCTTCGAGCCTTCCGCAGCGGAAAGGGAAATTCAACTCAATCTGTGACGGCCGTGTCATTTCGGATAGAATGATCTCATTTACCCAGCCTGGAGCCGCCATGCGACTTATAATTTTTGCTTTGTTATTGGGCGCTGTACTGCCAGCCGCGGCGCAGTCCAAGCAGCCCAAACAGCCCAAGGACTTGCGACCCATCCCGGAAGTGCCGGAACCGCCGGCAATACCCTCGCCCGAGGGCGAGCGGGACGACCCCGCGCTTGAGCCGCAAGTTACCATCAAAAAGCGCGGAGAGGACAAGATCGAAGAATACCGCATCAACGGGCGGCTTTACATGATCAAGGTTACCCCGCGTATTGGTCCGCCGTATTATTTGATTGACAACTATGGACACGGTACATTGAACCCCGGCGACATCGGTCTTGATCAAGGTATTAGACCTCCGATGTGGGTGATACGCGAGTTTTAAATCTAACCCCGGCCGTTCTGGCGAACTCATCGTCGAAAGTGAAGGTTACCTGGTAAAAAGCCGTTACGGCTCATGGCGCCGTGCCGGAGGGTGACAAGTGAGCCGGAAGATAAGCGTTCAACCCCCGGATCCAGGTTAGTATCCATAAAAGATAAGAAAAACGCGTCGGCTTATACTTCTTCCGCTTCCCCTTTTTTCGGCTCATGTCTGTCTTCACTACCGTCACTCAACATCAGCTTTCTGCCTGGCTGAGGAGCTATTCGCTGGGCACACTGATTAATCTGCAGGGCATATCCTCGGGTATCGAGAATACGAATTATTTTGTCACCACCAGTCACGGTAAATACGTTCTGACCTTGTTTGAAAAGCTGACCTCGTCCGATTTACCGTACTACCTGAATCTGATGGCGCATTTGTCACGCCATGGCATTCCTTGCCCCTGTCCGGTAGCCAATCTCGATAACAAGTTTCTTGGCGAACTCAACGGTAAGCCCGCAAGCATCGTCACTTGTTTGCCTGGAAAATCGCGGGAATGCCCCACCCTCGCGCATTGCGCCGAAGTCGGAGCGCTCCTGGCGGACATGCATTTGTCCGGGTTGTCATATCCTGACAAAATGGAGAATCCACGAGGTCCGAAATGGTGGAAAACCATAGCGCCCGAGGTCATACGATTTCTTACGGTGGAAGAAACAGGGATTCTCAACGAGGAATTGCATTTCCAATCGTTGTATCGCTCCGAAAATCTGCCGCGCGGCGTGATTCATGCAGACCTGTTTCGTGACAACGTATTATTCACTGACGGTACGGTTGGCGGCGTGATCGATTTCTATTTCGCCTGTAACGACGCGCTGTTGTATGACCTCGCCATTACCGCCAACGATTGGTGCCTGCGTGAAAATGGCGATCTGGATGAAGAACGCACGCTGTCTCTACTCGAAGGCTATCACCACACCCGGCCGCTTACCGCCATCGAACGCGGCGCCTGGCCGGTGATGCTGCGGGCCGGGGCTTTACGCTTCTGGTTATCACGGCTGCATGATTATCACTTACCGCGTACGGGAGAGCTTACGCATGCCAAGAACCCGACTCATTTCAAGCACATACTGACGAGTCATTCGGCGTCCCACTCCAGACTGGCGCAAGTTTGGGTTTGAGCGATAAACTTGGTTGAAAATTGATCGCGGGTGCACTGTCCTATCGGAGATACAGAAAATGGAAGTCAGGCAAGTCGATGCAAAACAAGGATGGCAGTGGATCGTGACCGGCTTCGTGATATTCCGCGAGGTTCCGCTGACATGGATTTTATTGTGCGCCACTTTGCTTCTGATCGCCGCTACGCTAGCGCTTGTCCCGGTGGTCGGGCAATTTGTTTTCACCCTCCTTTCTCCCGTGTTTTTAGCCGGACTGATGATAGGATGCAAGACCCTGGAACAGGGCGGCAAACTGGAGATCGCTCATTTGCTCGCAGGCTTCCGGTCGACGCCTGTTCCGCTGATCACGATAGGAGGAATTTATCTGGTAGGGCAGGTGTTGATTCTCGGCGTGTTCATGCTCGTCGGCGGTAATGTACTAATGGATTTGCTGATAGAAGGAAAACGGGTCGACGAGACTGAGTTGAAAAATGTCTCGGGCGATATGTTGTCCGCTTCGCTGGTGGCGTTACTGCTATCCATCCCGCTGATGATGGCGGCGTGGTTCGCGCCTTTACTGGCGATATTCAAAGGATTGCCCGCATTGGATGCAATGCGCATAAGCTTTTTTGCCTGCCTCAAAAATATCGTAGCGTTCCAAATCTATGGCGTCATACTGATAGCGCTGACGGTAATCGCCGCAATGCCGTATGGCTTGGGATTGTTTATTCTGATACCGACGCTGTTTGCCTCTATTTATGCAAGTTACAGAGATATTTTTACGGATGCGGACGAACCAGGATGAGCTAGTGTAGTGAGTCAGAGATATCGTTACATAACCGATTCAAATGAATAAACCG
>JAKDLC010000301.1 GCA_030453055.1 Nitrosospira sp. | reverse complement strand
GCAACGACGAGCAACGCAGTATGGCGACAATCCAGTCATTTTTAAGTAGCGATATTTCTGACTCACTACACTAGGGATTACTCACGGCGCAGGTTCCGTAGGATGGGTGAAGCGCAGCGTAACCCATCAAAACCCAATTACGGCGCAGGTTCAGTCGGCAGTTTTTTTCTCATGATCTTAAGCCGGCCCCGCTGTGTTTTGTTGTCGAGCCGTTCCTTCTGCGAGCTACGCGTCGGCCTCGTCGGTTTACGTTTTCGGGGTAACGTGGCTATGCTATCGATAAGCTCATATAGCCGTCTTAGCGCCTCCTCGCGGTTTTTTTCCTGGCTGCGATACCGCTGCGCCTTGATAACGACAACGCCTTCTCTCGTGATACGCTGATCACTCAATTTCAGTAACCGTTCCTTGTAGATATCCGGCAGCGATGAAGCGCCAATATCGAAGCGCAGATGAATCGCGCTGGATACCTTGTTGACGTTTTGTCCGCCAGCTCCCTGCGCCCGAATCGCGCTAATCTCGATCTCGCTGTCGGCAATGGTAATATCCATATAGCGTTTTTTAGCCCGGCTGTTTCATAAATTCACAAAACGGCCTCGGCGAGAATCCAAAATCCCGTGTCGCATCGGCGTGGTCAAAGCACAGATCGACATTCATACGCATCGCCATTTCCGGTGTCACATTCCGCTTACCGGGAAGCAGCATAACGACACGTATCGCACCACGAAACAGCCACGCGGGGATGACCAGAAAACGCGCAGGCTTGCCGAGCGAACCAAAAATTTTCTCGACCATCTCCTGGTAACTTAACGTTTCGCCCCCACTCAAGTTATATGCCTTGTTGAACGTAGCCGGGTGCCCGAGCGCCATCACGCACGCCTTTGCGAGATCATCGGCATGAACCGGTTGACGTAACCCCGCAGCGTTTCCCAGCAAGGGAAAAAAGCCAAAGCGCTGAACAAAACGCGCAATCACCGTAACATTTTTATCCCGCACGCAATCATAGACCAACGTGGGACGAAATACCGTCCAGTTCATTTCCAGATTTCTGCAAGAACTGCGGATGGTCTCCTCCGCCGCCGCAAAGCGCGCTGCCAGCTGCCGCTCACCCGCATCGGTGGAATCGGCCTTGCTAAACAGGCTGGTTGACCCAAAGCCGATCACGCGCTCGATTCGGAGCGGGTTCAAAACAGGCAGCAGCGGCGGCAATAGCCAAAGCGGGGCGAGATGAATGAGCGCTTGCGCATTAACCTTCGGTAGCTGTTCTGCATGCCTGATATCCGCCTGATGCCAAAATACTTTTTTATCCGTTGTGCTCAGGCTCTCGCCAGGACTGCGGCTGACAGCATGCACCTCGCAGCCGGCCTCCACCAGCCGGGTCAGCAAGAAATGACCGATTACGCTGGTCGCTCCGGTGACAATAATTTTATCGGGGAAAGCAAGATCAGACATTGACTTGCAAAACATAGAGCGCTGAGTTCAAGCCGCGAAAATCATCCCGTGCTTTTGCATCGGGAAGGCTGAGGTAATGCTTACTTAGGTAATGCTTACGTCATGCTTGGTCACGCCCAAGGCCCAGCAGCCGTCCCGCGCGGCGAGCGGTGTAATACGTCGCCACAGCCCCGAAACGCAACCAGATCCCCAGCGCCATCAGCCACATCAGCGCACCGGGATACTGATGCCGGAAGAACTTGCGGTAGAACCGCATCATCCCCTTGTGCTTATGCCATTCCACAAAGATGGGGCGAGCCCGGCTGCTTATTCCTTTATGGTGCACAACCGGCGCATCGGGTACGAAAAGAATCTTCCACCCTTTTTGCCGAAAGCGCATACACCAATCGAAATCCTCGCAGTGCAGAAAATAGCCTTCATCCCAAAGACCAACATCTTTCATCGCCTCCCGCCGCACCAGCATGAGCGCACCGGAAATAGCCTCCACCTCGATCGGATGATCCGGCAAAGCCTGCTTGTGCAAATGAAAATCGAAAAACAGGCGAGGCCAATAGTCCGCAAGGCGATAAAGCCCAAAAGCGCGAACAAACGAACGCCATGGGGTAGGGATCGCGCGGCGTCCCCCGGCCTGCTCCGTGCCATCCTCATTGATCAATAGCCCACCCGCCATGCCGGCGTCCGGGCTGGCTTGAAGCACCTGAACCATGCGCTGTAATGAACCTTCACGCAAAATACAATCGGGGTTCAGGAATAGCACATAAGCGCCGGCAGCCTGCGCGGCGCCGATGTTGCAGGCCGCGGCAAAACCGAGATTGGCGGTGTTGCGAATAACCTTGAGTTTCGGTTCGGCAGGAAAACGCCGGGCACAAAGATCAAGACTGAGATCCGAGGATGCATTATCCACCACCAGCGCCTCATTCACCTGCGGCAATGCTGACTGAATGCACTCCGTCAGGAATTGTCCGGCGTTGTAATTAACAATCACAACGGAGATCAAAATGGGGTCAGACACGATTATCGTTTTTTCTCGATCTGCCCATCGAAATTAAATGCGTGAAGTAGAATGGAGTATCGAGAGTGAAGTATCGTGTCTGACCCCATTTCGCCAGAGTTATCGTTTATCAATGAGAGCGGAAATTTTCGCCAGTACCTGGGCTAATTCGCTGCGCGAGACCATGCCTTTGTGGCTGGCTTTACGCGCAACCCAATCCAGACTTTTGACTTGATCGGCCAGCACTGCACCCGGCCGGTCACCGGAAATCAAAACCTCGAACGGATAGCCCTTGACTTGCGTGGTCATCGGACAGCACAACATCAGACCCGTCTTGCCGTTGTAGGACGAAGGACTGACCACCAGCGCCGGACGGTGTCCGGCATGCTCATGCCCGGCTTGGGGATCGAAATGTAACCAAACTATATCGCCGGCCTCGGGAACATAGGGGACAGGGCGACGGCCCATTACAAGCGTTCCCTGCCGGTGGGTGTACCGAAATCCACTTCGATATGCAGGTTTTCCGGTGTTATGCCGGCAATCAACCGGGCAAGGTCGTATTTGGCTGCGTGGATCGGTTCGATGACGATGCGGCCGCCCTCTTCACGAATATCAACCGGATCATCCAAGCCCAAATGGGCGGCTTCCATGATCCCGGCAGGGATGCGAACCGATGCACTGTTGCCCCACTTCTTCACGATCACGCGCATGACAGTCTCCGTATAAGCCGATAGCAATGGATGTAAGTACGATACCGGAGAGACCCAAGCGTGTCAACATTGTAGATACGT
>JAKDLC010000300.1 GCA_030453055.1 Nitrosospira sp. | reverse complement strand
TAGCAACGTCCGACTTTCCGGCTCCTTGCCGCCGTCGACTTCGCCGCTTAGCCAAAATATCGGCAGAAATCGAATGGTTGGCCAATCCCGACAACCGCAAAATCTGCCGCGCGGCTTATAGAGCTGAACGACACATGCAAGATGCGGGCGGCGTTGCCGCGACGGCAAATCCGGGCATCGAAGTGATACCTGGAAGTGAAGTACGTTACGGTTTTTCCTTTGTAGAAGAGGAGTCACCAGCCGCAATCCGCCGGGTTTCGGCAACTGAACGCTTACCTCGTCGAGCGATCTTTCCGACTATCACAAAAAAAAGCGGTACAAAAAAGATGGCCAGAAAGGTGGCGGCCAGCATTCCGCCGAACACGCCCGTTCCGATGGAATTCCGGCTTGCCGCGCCAGCGCCGGACGCTACCACGAGGGGAAATACGCCCAGAATAAAAGCCATGGACGTCATGATGATCGGCCGAAAGCGAAGACGGGCCGCTTCCAGCGCGGCGTCGGCCAACGACGCACCCTCGGCGTATCGCTGATTGGCAAACTCGACGATCAGGATGGCGTTTTTAGCGGCCAGCCCGATCAGCGTCACCAGCCCGATCTGAAAATAAATATCATTGGTCAGCCCGCGCGTCCAGATGGCCAGCAATGCGCCTAAAATTCCAAAGGGTATCGCAAGAATGACAGCGAATGGGATGGACCAGCTTTCGTACAGGGCGGCCAGGACCAGAAAGACCATGAGCAGAGCGAAGGCGAATACAAAGGTGGATTGTCCGCCAGCCTTGCTTTCCTGGAAAGACATCCCGCTCCAATCGATCGTATAGCCCCGAGGGGTCAGGATTTCATCCGCTATTTGCTCCAGCGCCTCGATCACTTGCCCTGAGCTATACCCCGGCGCGGCGCCGCCCAGCACGAGCGCGGTATTGAATCCGTTGAAGTGCGTTACCGGGTCCGGCCCGCTGGTAAACTCGGTAGTGACGACCGCGTCCAGGGGGATCATGTGGTGTTCCGCGCCACTGCGGGCGCGCACGTATATCTTGCTGATATCGTCGGGGCTGGATCGATACTCCGGCAGCGCCTCCGTTTGCACGCGATAGATGCGGCCGAATTTCACAAAGTCGTTGATGTACAGGTTGCCGAAATAGGCCTGCATGGTATCGAAGACTTCCGAAATGGGTACGCCCAGCGCTTTGGCCCGCTCCCGATCCACCTGGGCATAAAGCCGGGGAGCGCTGACACGAAAATTGGTGCCGGCGGCCGCGATCGCCGGGTGTGCCATGGCCTTGGCGACGAATTCCTGAGTCACGGCGGCGAACTCGGCGAAATCGCCGCCGCCGGGGTCTTGCAATTGGAGAGAAAAACCTCCCGTTGAGCCCAGACCCTGAATGGAAGGGGCGTTAAAGGCCAGAATCAGAGCCTCAGGGATTTTGGCGAACTCCTGAAAAGCTGACGCAATCAGACCGGGGACTTGCTCACCGGCATTCTTGCGTGTATCCCAATGTTGCAACGGGATGAACATCGTCGCCTGATTCGTTCCCCGCGTCCCGAACACAAAGTTCTGGCCGGCCAGCGTATCCGTCGAATGGACTGCCGGAATCGATTGGAAATAGCTTTCTATTTTACTCAGTACCTCGATCGTGCGTGCCTTGGAGGCGCCGTCCGGCAATTGGACAATGGTAATAAAATAGCCTTGATCTTCTTCCGGAAGGAAGCTGCCAGGAATGGTTTTGAACAGGCCAACGATGACGGCCACCATCATCCCGAAGGCGGCCAGAGCAATCACCGGCCGTTTCAGCAGGATTCCGACGGCTCCCGCATAGCGAACCTGGACCCAGTCAAACGCCCGGTTGAACATTTCCCAGACTCCTTTGGGCGGTTCGTGGCTTGGCTTGAGAACCAGGGCGCAGAGGGCAGGGCTGAGAGTAAGCGCCACGAACCCCGAAATGGCCACCGACAGGGCGATGGTAATCGCAAACTGTTTGTACAATTCACCGGTGATCCCTCCCAGAAAAGCGACCGGCACAAACACTGCAGCCAGCACCAGGACGATGGCGATCACCGGACCGGTCACTTCGTCCATCGCCTTTTTAGCCGCCTCTCTGGGCGAAAGACCGCCTTGGGTCATGTGCCTCTCGACGTTCTCGACCACGACAATCGCATCATCCACCACGATACCGATGGCCAGGACCATGCCGAACAGGGTTAACGTATTGATTGAAAACCCCAGCGCCGCCATGCCGGCAAGGGTTCCAATGAGCGAAATGGGAACGGCGACGGCCGGGATGAGCGTCGCACGCCAACTCTGCAGAAAAAGAAAGACGACCAGGATAACCAGGAGCGTCGCTTCAACGAGGGTCTGCACAACCTCCTTGATGGAAACTTCAATGAATGTGGTGGTGTCGTAGGGAATATCGTAGGACACGCCTGCCGGAAAACCCTCGGCCAGTTTATCCATTTCCTGACGGATCCGTTGGACGGTCTCGAGCGCATTGGCGCCCGGCGCCAGAAAGGTCAACAGAAACGTATTGGGCTTTCCATTCCATCGTCCTTCAAGATCATAGGACTGGGCGCCCAACTCCACCCGTGCGACATCCCGCAGCCGCACCATGGAGCCATCCGGGTATGCTCGCACGATCATGTCCTCGAATTCCTTGACCTCGCTCATTCGCCCGCGCGTGATGACCGGGATAGTGAGTTCCGTACCTTGCGGTGTAGGCTCGCGGCCCACCCTTCCGGCCGGGAAATCCCGATTCTGCTCGCGAACGACAGCCGCAATTTCGGTCGGTGTGAGGTCGAGCTGCGCCATGCGGACGGGATCGAGAATCAATCGCATGGAATAGTTTTGGCCGCCAAAGATGGTGGCGTCTCCGACACCGGGTAGCCGTTTGACGTTATCGAGAATTCGAAGCAGGGCGTAGTTCGAGAGAAAAACCGTGTCATGCCTGGGATCGGTGGAACTCAGCGCGATGACCGCCAGCAAATTGGGTGACGTCTTCTTCACGGTTATGCCCTGGCGAATGACTTCGTCGGGCAGCTGCGGTTCGGCAAGGCGTTGCCGGTTCTGCGCCTGGACCTGGGCGATATCCACGTCGGTGCCGATTTCGAACGTGAGTTTCATCGTCATGTGTCCATCGTTCGTGCTGGTGGATTCGTAGTACAGCAGGTTATCGATACCGGGGAGCTGTACTTCGATCGGACGCGCTACGGCTTCCGCGACGACTTCCGCACTGGCGCCGGGGTAGTCC
>JAKDLC010000032.1 GCA_030453055.1 Nitrosospira sp. | reverse complement strand
CCGGGACATGGACGAAAATATTTCAGCACGCGGTGCGGGAGGCTGATCGCGGTACTTCCTTTCGCCCTTTCACTGAATTGATGGCAGGAGATTATCATGAAACATAATTTCAACCTTCAACACGCTTTGGCTCGGCCGGCGGTGCTTGTCGGCATCCTGATTTTTACCGCAGCCGGCATATCTCACGCGCAGGGCGGCTCGGAAGAACAAGCCAGTGCCTCGATGCCTGAAACGCGTGGCTTCAAGGCAGCACAGTCTGGAAGGGAAGATTCCGCGGAAGATCGGGGGAAAACGCCGCAAAAAAAGGATGTCGACGCGGCCGGTCATGGCAGGCATGACGGGCCTGACGCTTCGTCAAACGAGAAATGCGCAGAACAGGAAGCTAACGCATGCGAACAACCAGCCCCGGAACAGGAAAGCTTTCTCCGCAGAATTATCAAGCTCTTTTACGGACGCGACAGACCTCCTGGGCCAAACCCGGATGTGGACACCAATATCTCTGCGGGAGGAGCTGGCGGCGGATAGAAGATTTGACGGGAAATAAACGGAACCAAGTATAGGGAGCTCGTGACAGGATGCGGCAGGCGCCACCGATATCCTGCAACGTCCCTCTCCGGGGGAAGTGAAATTCACTGGGAAAGATACCCTTACAGGTCATTGCATGCATTAAGCCTGAATCCGCAAAAAAATTGCGGCATAAACCCCAGCGAGTATGTCTTCACAAATTCTTGACTTTCTCCTGACATTTTCATTACAAAGAAATCACTGATTTTTCACTTACAGATGACATTTTCTTCACCTTTCCCATGTTATGTTCTCGTAAATAAAAAATCCTAATATTCATATTATTTAATCCTTGGATTTCCCACCTCAGCCTCGATCTTTAAAGCGGAGTAAATTTAATGAAGCCTAGTCTTTCGTTGATAGCTTGTTGCTGTTTCTTATTTTCAACTTCTCTGCAGGCGGACGACAAGCTACCGCCTTCAGATTCAGCGAACCCGTCATCCAAGGGATATACCATCGATTTATATGTTGACACAAAAACCAAGCAGATTTATTCGGAACCCGGAGAAGGCCGGGTACGCATGGGATCTTTTGAGAAAGTCTCGGATACACCAAAGAAACCCGTGCCCAGTACCGCCGCGCCCGGTACAGCCGTACCCAGTCCCGCTGCAGGCGGGACACCGCCGACTACGGCGACGGGTAAGGAGGGAGGAGCCCTCCTTCGAGATGTTCCATTGAAAAACGTCGGGGCGGGGCCGGGAGGATATGGCTTTGCAAACTGGAAGGAAAAGGATCCCTTTAAATACAATCTGAACGGCGACGGAAGCCAGTACCTCAAATTTGGCATGTTACTGCAGGCCCAGGGTCGGTTTATACAGAATAATCCGGGATCGCTCGTACAAGACCAGCCTGTAGACGATACGACCGATGTCGCCCTTCGGCGGGCCCGCTTCGTGTTGCAGGGACAGCTTACCGACCGCGTATACTTTTACACCCAATACGGGATAAACAATTTCAATTTTCTATCTCAGCAGAACGACAACAGGCATATTGCAGCCATGCCCTATTTTCACGATGCATTTGCTGAGTTGCGGCTGACAGAGGGATATCAGATGATTGTGGGCGGCGGCCTTTCGATGGCCAATGGTTTGTCCCGCTTCACCTCCCCCAGCGTGAGTACCATCATGACACTGGATGTTCCCGTTGGAGCCCAATACGCCACGGAAAGGACGCAGCTGTTCAACAGGAACCTGGGTGTTTGGCTTCGCGGCCAGATCAGCAGGTTTCGCTATCGGATAGCGGCGCACGACTCGTTCCCGGTCACAACAGACGGGCTTGCAAATCCCGGCATCTCGCCAAACATTGCCGATTTCGCCCGGATAGGCCATAAACAACAATACGGCGGCATGTTCTACTGGAACTTCTGGGATAAGGAACCGATGACGAACGATTATATGCAGGGAACCTATCTGGGCAAGAAGGACATACTGAATCTGGAAGCCGGCTTTATCACCGAGAAAAACGCCACGTGGACCGGCCTCGCGCCAGCAAGCGCCCAGTATCATGATATGAATCACTATTCGGTTGCCGGCTACCTGGACGCCGCGGTGGACAAGTCGAAGGAAACGGCTATCTCTGCTTATATTGGTTATTTCGTCTACGATTATGGCCCGAATTATCTTCGGATGAATGGGCATGGGCCGAATTCGGCCAATGGTATTGGTCCGGGAGGAAGTTTCAACGGGCCTGGCAATCTCTATGCGATGTTTGGCACGGGTGAATTATGGTATTCCCAGATCGGTTACTTGTTGCCGAAAAATTGGATTCCCGGGAATAATGGCCAGCTCCAGCTCTACGCTTCTCTGACAAGCGCCAACTGGGAACGCCTGCACGATCAAAGTAACGTATTCAACGGCGGGGTAAACTGGTTGTTAAAAGGGCATAACAGCAAGCTCACTTTCAACTATCAGAACAGACCCATATTCAATGCAAACGCAGGAGGGGATATCGTGAAAACCAGCAGCAGGGGGATGTTCGTCGTGCAATATCAGGTCGCTTTCTAACGCCTGCCGGAACAGCAGCGAAACAGGAACCGGTCATACGCTTTGCAGCCGGTTTCTAATCGGTTATGTACGATATCTCTGACTCACTACACTAGCTAGCAATCCTGTTCAGCTCGTTGTATTTGATCCCAAGCATGGCCAATACCTGCTTGGGATACATCTTTTTTTCACCTCCGTCATACAAATTCCCGCAGTTTACAGCCGGAATGCGCTTCCTATCTTCCCGGTATCAATAACCTTCATCGAACAGATCGGCGCCGGCGGCGCCGGGAATTAACGGCGCTCGGGTGCTCGATGTTCCCTTTGCGCATCTGCGCGCCTGCCCATCTGCCCATCCACATAGCACATAGCGCATAGCCAAAGAACGTCTTCCATTCATCATTCGCCAGAATGTGGCAATGGCTACGCCTTACCGGGTAGTTGGAACCTGTGAAGAAATTGTGAGTGCGTTAGCGAACGGAAATGAGGAGAGCACGGCGGCACTATCCGTTACATAGGCGTTTGAGCCGAGACCCAAAACGAGTGTGCGCATAGGGGCGCAAGATCGAACAGGAGATGGCGAGATGAAGGAAAATGTCAGTGAGTTTCTCATGCGGCGTTTGTCTGAATGGGGAGTCAAACGCATCTTTGGTTATCCCGGCGACGGTATAAACGGCATCATGGGAGCGCTGGATCGCGCTTCCGACAAGATCGATTTTATCCAGGTGCGGCATGAAGAAATGGCCGCATTCATGGCATGCGCCCACGCCAAATTCACGGGTGAAGTAGGGGTTTGCCTCGCCACCTCGGGTCCTGGCGCGATTCATTTGCTCAATGGCCTGTATGACGCCAAACTCGATCATCAACCTGTGGTCGCTATTGTCGGCCAGCAGAAACGGGCAGCGCTGGGGGGTAACTACCAGCAGGAAGTCGACCTTATTTCGTTGTTTAAAGACGTTGCGCATGAATACGTGCACATGGTTTCCACACCCGCCCAAATGCGCCATATCGTCGACCGCGCCATGCGTATTGCGCAGGTTGAGCGCAATGTGTGCTGCATCATCGTGCCCAACGATATCCAGGAAATGGATGCTGAAAAGCCTCCGCGCGAGCACGGCACGATACATTCAGGAATTGGCTATAAGGCGCCGCGCGTCGCGCCGCGGGCTGAGGATTTGCAACGCGCTGCGGACGCTTTGAATACAGGCTCGAAAGTAGCCATATTGGCGGGAGCGGGCGCGCTGAATGCAACGTCGGAGGTGATCGAGGTAGCCGATCTGCTCGGCGCCGGCATCGCCAAAGCATTGCTGGGCAAGGCGGCGGTTCCCGACAACCTGCCTTTTGTGACCGGCTCGATCGGTCTGCTGGGCACAAAGCCGAGCTACGACATGATGATGCGATGCGATACGCTATTGATGATTGGATCGAGCTTCCCCTATTCCGAATTTCTGCCCGAGGAAGGCCATGCGCGCGGCGTCCAGATCGACATCAATGGTCGTATGCTCAGCATCCGTTACCCGATGGAAGTAAATCTGGTCGGCGACAGCTCGGAAACGTTAAAACTGCTGATACCGTTATTGAAAAGAAAAAAGGATCGTGACTGGCGCAACCGGATTGAGAGAAACGTCGCGCGATGGTGGAAAACGATGGAAGCGCGGGCAATGGAGTCAGCCAATCCAATTAACCCGCAAAGGGTCTTCTGGGAGCTATCCCCACGCCTGCCGGATAACTGCATTCTCACTTGCGATTCGGGCTCTTCGGCAAACTGGTATTCGCGCGATTTGAAAATTCGTCAGGGCATGATGGCCTCACTCTCGGGGGGACTCGCGACCATGGGGCCAGGCGTGCCCTATGCTATTTCAGCCAAGTTCGCACATCCGGATCGAGTGGTAATCGCCATGGTAGGGGATGGCGCAATGCAAATGAACGGCCTGAACGAACTGATTACCATCGGCAAGTATTGGAAACGCTGGAGTAATCCGCGTCTGGTAGTGATGGTTCTGAACAATCGTGATCTTAATCAGGTTACATGGGAACAGCGCGCCATGGAAGGCGATCCGAAATTCGAGGCTTCTCAGGAACTACCCGACTTTCCCTATGCGCGCTACGCGGAATTGATCGGTCTGCAAGGTATATTTGTTGATCAACCCGAAGAACTTGGCAACGCCTGGGATAACGCCCTAAGCGCGAACCGGCCAGTGGTTCTCGAGGTCTGCGCTGATCCGGATGTGCCGCCATTGCCGCCACACATAACATTCAAACAGGCGCGAGCGTATATGTCGGCGATACTTCACGGCGATCCGGATTCAGCCGGCATAATCAGGCAGTCTATCAAGCAGATTTTCGCGTAGCGAGCGCCAAAATGAATGCCCCGACCATTCTGACGCGGCTCAAAGACGGCGGGCCGCGTATTGCGGGGGTACGAGTATCGGCCTTCACCATTCCCACCGCCACACCCGAGTCCGATGGCACGCTCAAATGGAATGCGACAACTTTGGTAATAGCGGAGATCGATGGAGGGGGGAAAACCGGTATCGGCTTTACCTATGCCGATACCGCTACGGCAAAGTTGATTCACGATACGCTAACGGATATCGTTGTCGGGCGGTACGCGCTCGACGTCAGCGATTGCTGGAACGCCATGGTTGCTTCCATCCGTAATCTGGGACGGCCCGGCATTTGTTCAATGGCGATCGCAGCAGTCGACAACGCGCTGTGGGATCTCAAGGCGCGTATTCTCGGCCTGCCGCTGGTTTCCCTGTTGGGCCCCGTACGGACTGCGGTGCCGATCTATGGAAGCGGTGGTTTCACCTCCTACAGCCTTGCCGAATTGCGAAAACAGCTTGCCGATTGGGCCTCGAGCGGAATTACCCGCGTCAAAATGAAGGTCGGACGCGAACCGGATAAAGATATCACGCGCGTCACTGCCGCGCGTGAGGCGATCGGTGAGGATACGGAACTCTTTGTCGACGCCAACGGTGCGTACTCGCGCAAACAGGCATTGGCCATGGCATTTTCATTCGCGGAATACGGTGTGTCGTGGTTTGAAGAACCGGTCTCAAGCGATGATCTCGAGGGCTTGCGGCTAATACGCGACAGAGCGCCGCCGGAGATGGACATCAGCGCGGGGGAATACGGTTACGAAAGCGGTTATTTTCGCCGCATGCTTCAGGCAGAAGCCATTGATGTGCTCCAGGCGGACGCGACCCGGTGCGCGGGCATTACCGGTTTCATGCAGGCGGCGGCTCTATGCGAGGGATTTCATCTACCGTTATCCAGTCACTGCGCGCCGTCGATCCACATCCATCCGTGCTGCGCGGCGACGCCGGTCTGCCACCTGGAATATTTTTACGATCATGTCCGGATAGAAAGGATGCTATTTGACGGAGCAATCGAACCCAGGGACGGTTTGCTGGCTCCGGACCTGACACGTCCCGGACTGGGCCTGGAGTTCAAGCGCGCGGATGCGGCACGGTATGCGGTATGAACATCGAACTGGCCGTTTAGCCAACCCTATCGGGCAATACAATCATGACAACTTCGCCTCTCGATGCGCAGATTCTAGCCGCCGAGTTAAGAGACCGGATTAGGGGTGAGGTACGTTTCGACGATGGCGACCGTGCGCTTTATGCAACGGATGCCTCCAATTATCGCCAGGTTCCAATCGGTGTGGTCATCCCCAAATCTGTTGATGACGTTATCGCGACGGTTGCCGCCTGCCGCAAACATGGCGCGCCGGTGCTCTCGCGCGGTGGCGGCACCAGCCTTGGAGGCCAGTGCTGTAACGTGGCGGTCGTCATGGATATGTCCAAGTATCTCAATCGCATCCTCGAGCTGGACCCGGTGAAGAAAATCGCGCGTGTCGAGCCCGGTTGTGTGCTCGACGATTTGCGGCACGCCGCCGAAAAACATCACCTGACTTTCGCGCCGGATCCTTCGACGCATAGCCATAATACGCTGGGCGGCATGATTGGCAATAACTCGTGCGGCGTACATTCGGTAATGGGCGGCAAGACGGTTGACAACGTCATTTCTCTGGATGTACTGCTGTATGATGGCACACGCATGACCGTCAGCAGGACCGATGCCGCGGAATTTGCACGTATCGTCTCAGCGGGCGGGCGGCGGGGCGAGATATATGCGCAATTGAAGGCGTTGTGCGATCGGGAAGCCAATGAGATTCGCGCACGCTACCCAAAAATACCACGACGCGTGTCGGGCTATAATCTGGACGATCTATTGCCAGAAAATGGTTTTGACGTCGCCCGCGCCTTGGTCGGCACTGAAAGTACATGTGTCGTCATTCTCGAGGCGAAACTGCGTCTCGTCTACAGCCCGCCCGGCCGGACGCTCCTGGTACTCGGCTATCCTGATGTATATAGCGCCGGCGATCATGTCCCCGATATTCTCAAGTTTGACCCCATTGGCCTTGAAGGCATAGATGATCGTCTGATTGCGGATATGCAGGCAATCGGGCTGCATCTGGAAAATACGCAGATGCTTCCCGAAGGCGGTGGCTGGCTGCTCGCAGAATTTGGCGGCAAGGATAAAGTCGAATCCGAGGCACGCGCGACTGCCTGCATGGACGCTTTGAAGCAAACCGGCAATGCGCCGGCAATGAAACTGTTCGATGACCCGAAAGAAGAAAGAATGGTCTGGAAAGTGCGCGAATCCGGGCTGGGAGCGACTGCGCACGTACCCAACAAAGAGATTACCTGGGAAGGGTGGGAAGACGCCGCCGTCCCTCCGGATAAAGTCGGCGCGTATTTACGCGATTTTCGTAAACTGCTGGAAAAATTTGGCTACGAATGTGACCTGTACGGGCATTTTGGCCAGGGCTGCATCCACACCCGCATTGATTTTGATCTTCAAACGCATGATGGCATCCAGGCCTTTCATTCGTTTTTGAATGAGGCGGCGGACTTGGTGGTGAGCTATGGCGGCTCGTTATCGGGCGAACATGGCGATGGCCAATCGAAAGCGCAATTTCTGCCAAAAATGTTTGGCGAAGAATTGATCCAGGCCTTCCGCGAATTCAAATCGATCTGGGATCCGGACTGGAAGATGAATCCCGGGAAAATCGTGGATGCCTATTCGCCTATAGAAAATTTGCGCCTGGGCACAGGCTACAATCCGCCGCAACCGGCAACACACTTTCAGTATCCAAAGGATAAGGACAACTTTGGCCGCGTAACATTGCGTTGTGTCGGCATCGGCAACTGCCGCCAGCAGCACTTGCAAACCATGTGCCCCAGCTATAAGGCAACGCGCGAAGAAAAACATTCTACTCGCGGCCGTGCGCGCTTGTTGTTCGAAACCATGCGCGGGGAAGTCATCAAGGATATGTGGCAAAGCGAGGAAATGAAAGAATCGCTCGACCTATGCCTCGCCTGCAAAGGCTGCCTGGGTGATTGTCCGGTAAAGGTCGATATGGCGACCTATAAGGCGGAATTTTTGTCACACTATTACGAGCACAAAAGACGGCCCCGCCAGGCCTACGTATTTGGCTGGATTAATCGCTGGGCGCGGCTCGCGGCTTACGCCCCACGAACGGTCAACTGGCTCACGCAAACGCCCGGTTTGAGCGCCCTTGCAAAAAATACGGCCGGCCTGCCCCAGCAGCGCCGCGTTCCAGAGTTCGCACCGGAAACATTTTTACATTGGTTCAAACAACGTCCGCCGGGCAACCAGGGTAAGCCGCACGTCATCCTTTGGCCGGATACGTTTAACAATCATTTTCACCCGGAAACCGCCAAAGCCGCCGTTTCCGTATTGGAAGCCGCCGGCTTTCTCGTGCGCGTACCGGCAAAACATGTTTGCTGCGGGCGGCCTCTGTACGATTTCGGCATGCTTGATCAAGCGAAGAAGCAACTGCGCCGGATACTCGCCGATATGCAGCAGGACATCAACAATGGCGTACCGGTCGTCGGTCTTGAGCCCGCTTGCGTTGCCGTTTTCCGCAACGAATTGATGAACCTTTTCCCTGAAGACGAAGTCGCCAAGAGGTTAAGCCGGCAGACCTATTTTTTCAGCGAGTTTCTTCTGAAGAAGGCGCCTGAATTTCCTTATCCGCGTTTTGCACGGAAAGCCTTGCTACACGGTCATTGCCATCAAAAAGCGCTTATTGAAATGGAAGGCGAAGAAGCTGTGCTTGAAAATATGGGGGTCGATCTGGAAAGTCTCGATTCGGGCTGTTGCGGTATGGCCGGTTCATTTGGCTTCGACAAAGACAAATACGACGTTTCGATTCAAGTTGGCGAATTGGTTTTGCTGCCTGCCGTGCGAGCCGCCGATGACGCTACGTTGATAGTGACCAACGGCTATAGCTGCCGAGAACAGATTGCGCAAACAACGAATCGGCAAGGTTTGCATATAGCCGACGTGATTCACATGGCGATGCAAAGTCAGGCTGACGCGAAGGAGAGATCATGAGAACAGGTCGTAAGCCGCAAATTGTTGTGATCACCGGTGCAAGCGCAGGTATTGGCCGTGCAACGGTACGGGAGTTCGCCCGGAGAGGTTCTTGCATTGGTCTCATCGCACGAGACCGGGAGCGCCTTGAGCAAGCGGCGGCCGAAGTGCTTGATCTGGGCGGCCAAGCAATCGCCTGCGTTGCCGATGTAGCCGACGCAACGCAGGTCGAAGCAGCGGCAGCGGCGGTCGAAGCCGCATTCGGGCCCTTTGATGTGTGGGTTAACGACGCGATGGCGACAATTTATTCTCCGTTCAGCGAGATTTCCGCCGAAGACTACAAGCGAGCTACTGAAGTCACCTATCTGGGCGCCGTGTATGGCACGATGGCCGCCCTAAAGCGCATGAAGAAGCACGATCACGGTGTCATCGTGCAGGTTGGATCGGCGCTCGCTTATCGAGCGATTCCGTTGCAAGCGCCTTATTGTGGCGCGAAGTTCGCGATTCGAGGATTCACTGACGCGTTGCGCAGCGAACTGCTGCATGAGCGCAGCAATGTTCGCCTGACCATGGTACAGATGCCGGCACTCAATACGCCACAATTCGACTGGGGTAAAAACCATATGCCCATGAGGCCGCAACCGGTGCCCCCCATTTTTCAGCCGGAAACGGCGGCAAAGGCTATTTTCTGGGCGGCGCACCACAAGCGGCGAGAAGTTTATGTGGAATGGCCATCATTGAAAGCGATCTGGGCAAACAAATTCATTCCCGGCTTGCTCGATCGTTATCTCGCCCGCACGGGTTATTCCGGACAACAGGACAACGAGGCGGCCGACCCGTCACGTCCCGACAACTTATGGAAGCCCGTCAGCGGCGATTTCGCTGCTCATGGCCGCTTCGACAATCGTGCGAAGCCCGGTGGGGTACAGCTTTGGGCAACCCTCCATCGCGGGCCGATCATTATAGGATTGCTTTGCGCAACCCTTGCCTTCGCGTGTTTTCCGACCCTATCGAAGTGCAGTACGCGAAAGAGGCTCCGCCAGGATAATGGAAAGTTTTCAGGAGAATGATAGATGAACAAGTCGTTAGGACATAAGCGCTGGGTAGTCGCCGACGGTTATATACCACCGGCCAGCACCGGAGCCACCCGGCCGCTGGTGAGCCATGATGCGATCTGCATCCTGAACAGCGGCGATCAGGATGCGCATGTCGAAGTCACCATTTTTTTTGCCAGCCGCGAACCTGCAGGACCGTACCGGATAACCGTTGAAGCACTGCGTACCAAGCACGTTCGCTTCAATGAACTTACCGAACCCGAACCGGTGCCGCACGATACGGATTATGCCAGCATAATCGAATCGGACGTTCCCATCGTCGTGCAGCATACGCGGCTCGATTCTCGCCAGCCCGCACTCGCGCTAATGAGTACGATTGCCTATCCGGCGTGATCTCTGAGGCGCCGTAGGTACCTTAGTGAAAATCTCTCAGGTGTGCGTCTTCTTCAGCGCCGTACCTTTGTGCATCGCGATGTGGTCGGTCTTGTCGCTTTTGATTTCATACTGTGGATCATCCGGGCTTGCGTGATGCGTGTGCCCCTTGTATTCGGCATCTTTTGTATGAACCTTGATAATCTTGCCGCTGACATGGCCGGCCTCCGAGTTCCAGGTCACGTGATCGCCAACTTTGAATTTTGCAGTCATGATGAGGTGTCCTCAGTTATCGCGGTTTTCGAACCTCTGCGGAATCTCCGCCCGTTGCCGGCTCGATTCCTTTCTTGCACAGTTCCGCTTGTGCCTCTTCGCTCTTGTCCAGGTCCAGTCCCATGAATTTCAGCACGGCGGAGGTCTTGGTAAATTGCAGATCGCGGTACTCGACCACTTGAATGCGGTTGCCCCACGGGTCGAGGAAGTCAAGAGTCGCGCCTTCCAGAATCTTCGCCCCCGCCGCTTCGGCGAGTTCTCGCACGCGCGAACGGTCATCGACGACGAGGCCGAAATGCCTGTCGTGGTCCGCATTCTGCGACCGCCCCTCACTCAACGCAATGAACTGATCGCCCATGTCGATGAAGGCGGCGCGTTGGCCGCGCCCCCGTAATTCGAACGTGAAGATGCGAGCATAGAACGCCAGCGCTTCCTCAATATCTCCGACTTCGAGCGCGACGTGATTGATACCGACGATATAAGGTTTCGTTTTCTGGTCCATGGTGCTCCCATTTTATGTCAGCAGCCTGTCGGACTTGAAGATCGAAGCGAAAAATAACTGGGTGAGACAGATTGTGACGATTTTGAAGGCCGATAGTTGTTCTATTTGCCGAAAAAGCGGCAAAATATTGCGACATCGGATGAATATAAGTGACGCCCTTGATCAGGCGGAATTTAGAGTAGCTGATCCTCGTTTGGCTCGAGTTTGAAGCGGCACACGTTTCCGCCGCGAGCCATGCATTCATGTTGCTCAACTTTACTATCGGTAAAGGTCCCCATCAAGCCCCTGTCAATGTTGCAAATCTCGAGGTCTTTTTGCGCCATGGGGTGAAACACGCAATTATCGGCTTCGATCACGGTCTCGCCACCGGGCACTGTCACATTTCTCGCATTGTAACCAAGCAGGTCCATTACCTCGGCCAGCTTTTCGACTTTCTCTTCGTGCGTGGTGAGACCCGGATACTGGCTGCGTATCTGATGCGCAACGTTCACACCGATCTCTTTCATGCGCCTGCCCCTCTTTTCGGCGCCTCCTTCACGCTGAACCGACGCCACCACTAACTGCGCCAGCCAAGAGTATTGACGCGGCGACATCTCCTTGCCCAGTTCGGTAAGAATGTATAGCTGCTGCGGACGCCCTCCTCCTGACGGTCGCGTGATGCCGGCCTCCACCAATCTTTCGGCCTCCAGGGAGGCCAGGTGCTGCCGCACCGCGTTTCGCGTGATCTCGAGCTCTTGCGCCAACTCATCCACACTCAGGCCGGACTTGCTCCCGCGCAGCAGCTTGAGCAGTTGCTTCTGCCGTTCACCCATTGCAGGCCGAAAACGGAAACTTCTTCACGATTGACGCCTCATAAAAATGATAACCAGACCAAAACGGACAAAATCGTTAGAATAGTGGCCTATTAACAAATTACTGTGAAAGACTATTGTTGGAAACAAAATACCCCCTACCCCCATGACACTGC
>JAKDLC010000299.1 GCA_030453055.1 Nitrosospira sp. | reverse complement strand
TCGCACCCGCTGAAAAACCGTGCCTTTGCACGGCGCACTGAAACATCCGGGTTAATGGGTAGATTTTTTGCCAAGCTCCATCGAGCATGGCAAAATTACGCCCCCTATAATCCTGAAATAGCATTCTTCGGTCATGCCTCTTCTTACGCTCGAAAAAATCTGTCTCGCCTTTGGACATCATACGCTGCTTGATCACGTGGATTTGCAGCTTGACTCCGGCGAGCGCATCGGCCTGATCGGCAGGAATGGCGGTGGCAAATCAAGTCTGCTGCGCATTCTGGCGGGCGAAATCAAACCGGACGATGGCAAGGTTTGGCGCGCACCCGCGTTGAAGCTGGCGTATGTGCCGCAGGAACCGGAACTGGATGCGGCCCTCACGGTATTTCAGGAAGTATCAAATGGATTGGGTGCGGTCAGTCAAGTCCTGCTCGATTATCACGAGGTTTCTCACGCTTTGAGCGATGGCGCGGGAGACACTGAAGCCCTTCTTTCTCGCCTGCAGGATTTGCAAGCCGAACTGGAATCTCAGGATGGATGGCGCATCCAGGGAAAGGTGGAAACCGCAATCGACAAACTTGATCTTCCCACAGATGCCTTGATCGGACAGCTTTCCGGCGGGCTGAAAAAACGCGTCGCCCTGGCTCGCGCGCTGGTCGTATCGCCCGACGTGCTGCTGCTGGATGAGCCGACCAACCATCTCGATTTTTTCTCTATTGAATGGCTGGAAGGACTATTGGTGGACTTTTCCGGCAGCGTGCTATTCGTCACGCATGACCGCCGCTTCCTGAACAATGTCGCAACGCGAATTATCGAACTTGATCGCGGTAATTTAGCGACTTTTCCGAGTAATTTTGCCAAGTATCAACAAAAAAAAATGGAAATGCTGGAAGTCGAGTCAGTCCATAATCAAAAGTTCGATAAAGTGCTGGCGCAGGAAGAAGTCTGGATACGCAAGGGGATACAGGCGCGCCGGACCCGTAATGAGGGCAGGGTGCGGCGACTGGAGGTATTACGGCTGGAACGGGCGGCGCGCCGCGAACGAATCGGGACGGTTAGTCTCAACGTGGACGAGGGCGTGAGATCCGGACGCTTGGTGGCCGAACTGGAGCACGTGGGCAAAAGGTACGGTGACAAAACCGTCATCGAGGATTTTTCCTGCCGCATCATGCGCGGGGACCGCGTGGGATTGCTGGGGCCTAACGGTGCCGGCAAATCGACGCTGCTAAAGCTGATACTGGGAGAATTGCCGCCGGATACCGGCAGCGTGCGGCAGGGAACCAAGCTCTCAGTAGCCTATTTTGACCAGATGCGCGAACAGTTGAACGAAGAAGCAACGCTAATGGAGACCATCAGCCAGGGCTCCGATTTCATCGATATCGGCGGGGTACGGAAGCATGTCATCAGTTATCTCGAAGATTTCTTGTTTGCGCCCGAGCGGACGCGCTCACCGGTGAAATCGCTCTCTGGCGGAGAACGCAACCGTCTATTGCTGGCGCGCTTGTTCACCCGTCCTGCCAACGTACTGGTTCTGGATGAGCCAACGAACGATCTGGATATCGAAACCCTGGAACTGCTTGAAGTATTGCTGCAAAATTATTCGGGCACACTATTTCTGGTCAGCCATGATCGGGCATTTCTCGATAACGTGGTCACCCAGGTTATCGCGTTCGAAGGCGATGGCATACTGCGGGAATATGTTGGGGGCTTCGAGGATTGGGTGCGCGCGAAGGATTTTTTGAAAACAGCGGCGAAGTCGCAAACAATGGGCACTCAGCCCCGGGTTCCGCCGGATAAGATGCCTGGATCGGCCGCTCGCATCAAATTAGGGTACAATGAAACGCGCGAACTTGATGAGTTGCCGGCAAAGATCGAGATTCTCGAACAGGAACAGGCCGGCATCACCCGCAAGTTATGTTCTTCGACTATTTACCGCGATCGCCCGGATGAAGCCAAAGTACTTCAAGGGCGCTTTGCCGTCATCGAACAGGAACTCATGAAGTCCCTCACCCGATGGGAGGAATTGGAAGCAAAACGCTCAACGGCGGGACAGAAAATATAACGATAAGTTCCCGTACGTCCTGCTACTTTATTCGTTGACCGGAAATGACACATCGTTTAGAGTCGCTCTTTTTGAAAAGAGGGGGTCACGATGAAACTACCAATAACGAATTTACTTGCGTGGGGTCTGCTGCTGGCGCTATCCGGCACGACTCAGGCAGCCGGCGACCCGGTCGCGGGTAAGCAGAAGAATGCCATGTGCATCGGTTGTCACGGAATAGAGGGGTACCGGACATCTTATCCGACAGTATATCACGTCCCGAGACTGGGCGGACAGCACGCAGAGTATCTGGTCAAGGCGCTTCAGGCATATAAGACCGACGCCCGCAATCATCCCAGTATGAAGGGTATCGCCGCCACGCTTTCCGATCAGGACATAGAAGATCTGGCTGCGTATTACGCCGCCTCCGGTGGCAAATAATTAATCATTACGCAAGGAAAGTTCATGAAAAATTTCATTATTGCCGCGGCGAGCGGCGCACTGCTGCTGGTTTCCGGCCAGGGAATAGCGGCCAACATCGAAGCTGGCAAGAAAAAAGCGGCCGAAGTCTGCGCCGCGTGTCATGGCCCTGACGGCAATAGTCCCGCTCCGGCTTTTCCCAAGATTGCGGGACAGCACGCGACTTATCTGGAAAAATCCCTGAACGAATATAAGTCAGGCGCCCGGAAGGATCCCGTAATGGCTGGCATGGCGGCGGCCTTGAGCAAGGAAGACATCGAAAATCTGTCGGCCTATTTCGCCAGTCAGCCCGGTCTGAAAACCAAATATTGATCAGGCAGGCGGGTGAGAAAGCCTTTCCTGCCTGCATGAACCTAAATCCGGCGGTTGACCGCTCATTTAATCGATCCGTGTTACGATTAATAATAATGTTTCGTATTATTTGACGCTCCCCTTCCGGGTGAGGCTGCTACTACCGGATTCAGGTTGCATCAATTTTCCCGTCGGCCCAGGCATTCGAAATAAACTGACGCGTCCAGCGCTGATCGGTTACGTTGCGCCTGCCAGATCATTTCCGCAAGACATTCCATGACCTGATGCATGGCATCGTGCTCGTTGCCGGTCTTCTTCAGCAAGCGTTCAAACCGTTTGCGAATTCCCGCAGGCTGGTCTATCGAAAGCTGTTCCTTGATGGCGACATGCATGCTCATGTGCAGGAAGGGATTAGTATCGCCCATTTCAGGCAAATAGTCCTTGTCGTGGTAGCGCTCCTCAT
>JAKDLC010000298.1 GCA_030453055.1 Nitrosospira sp. | reverse complement strand
AGCTGCGATAGCAAGCTGACTGCTCTTCATTGAATCGGCGTACCGGCCCACACGCTGATAGATATGTGATGACATGTGTATCAGGTGTCCCGCTGCCGGCATCAGTGTCAGCAGGGTATCGGCTGCCGTCTCCGCCCGCTCGGGTGTGCTTGTCGGTTCCATGAGGTGAATGTACATGTGCAGCGCACCGGGGTGTTTCGGATTGCGCTGCATCACTTCTTCCGTGAGCGCCACGATTTCGGCTGTTCCCTCATATGGGCGGCCATCGAGCATCCAGTAGCCCCACGGACGGAGATCCATCATCGACTCCACATAAAGCATCGCGATATCCGGGTCGTCCGGAAAGCGCTGGCGCACTTCCCGCATCGCCTCCGCGTAAGCCTTGTTGTTTGCTGCCCGGTGCTCGGTTTTTCCCGAATAACGCTTCTCAAGGGCGCTGATAAGTGCTCGTTCCTTCGGCGACGCGTTCGTCATAAGTGACTTGGCCTGTTGCACGAGCTCAAGAGCCTGTGGCTCCTCGTTCGGCTCCATCATCGCGTTGATGTTGGGGCCGAGCACGAGTGCCTGGCCCCAGTAAGCCATCGCAAGCCCGGGGTCGAGCCGTGCCGCCTCACGGAACGCTCGGCGCACCTCGGCATGGTTGAACCCATATGCGAGGTTCAGCCCCTGGTTGATGTATTGCTGCGCTGACTTGTTCCGCGTGCTGACCGGGAATGTGTGGGTACCCAGATTCTGCAATCTGGGTGCAAGCTGGCCATCCGGACCTGGCCTGTTCGCCATATCGGATTGCACGTAATGCTGGTGACCGCTTCCGGATCCTGCGGAAGCTTCGCGTTTTTTGGTAGAGGTTACGTCGCCGGTCCCGGCAAATGCGCCGGGAACACCTGCGACGGCCAGGACCAGAATGAATATTGCTGAACGGACCGCACGGGGTTGCATGGATACTCCCTCCTCGAATAAGGATACTTCACATCAGCGATACCAATTGTCTCGTTCTACTCCGCAGTGGTTGGGTCGATCACGGATTTGATGCGGGAAATGCGATTGGCGGGAAACTCGCCTTGTTCCGCATGCGCCCTGACAGTGGCTTCATCCGGTGCGATGTAGATACAGTAGACTTTATCCTCCGTCACATAGCTTTCCAGCCACTGAATTCTTGGGCCCATACTGTTCAGCACATCGCACGATTTCTGCGAAATGGCTTGCAGGTCCCGTTGGGTCAGTGCACCGGCTCCGGGAATTTCGCGTTCGATAATGTATTTGGGCATGGCATGTCTCCTGGTAAGTTTGAGATATCACGGGTCGCCTTTTAACCAGAGGAAAAAATCAAGGCTTGAAAAAATCACTCAGTAAATCCCGGCAGCATTGTGTAACCGGCGCGGACGATTTTTCTATTTTCATTCTTAATAAAGCGCCCTGCCAAGCGTTCAACAAGAGGTCAGCCATCTCTTCGGCCGATTTATCCGTCCTCACGGTGCCTTGTTGTTGTGCCTTGGCAAGGCCGGATTTCAATAAATTCCGGTAACGAGTAACGGCGGATTGAAGGGATTTCCGGCAAACATCGCTGGTATCTCCTATTTCCCCCATCAGATTACCCAGCAGACAGCCATCTTTAAACTCGTTTTCTTCAAGTTCCGCAATGAGTTCGTCAAAGTAACGCTGTATGGCGCCGAGAGCATCGGTGTCCGAGTGCTGCAAATGAGCAGTTAATTGCGAAATGAATGGATCAATGTAATGCTGAATGACTTCCGCACCAAAGTTTTCCTTGCTGCCAAAGTAATTATAAAAAGAGCCTTTGGGGATATTTACCGCATCCAGAATTTCCTGTAGTCCGGTGCCATGATAACCCTGGCCCATAAGCATAGTAACCCCTTGGTTTAGCAGGTTTTCTCTATTGTATTCTTTCTTGGTTGACTTGAGCATGCGAGAATAATACGACCGGTCGTCTTAAATGTCAAGAAATGAATAAGCGCTTGATCCAGCGCTACTCGTTATTGGGAATCAGGGATGAATGATCGATATCAGTAACGGCGGTGAAACTAAGTCGGGTCGCCCTTCGCTAACCCGTATATCGACTCCTGCCTATACTTTTGCGGTCAAGGATCGTGTTTCAAAATCGGCGGATCGGGCTGGCTCACCCGATCCATTGTTCTTCGAATGTCATTCCGGCAAGACCCGGTTCCGGTGAGCATGGCCCATGGCGCTCAGCCTTTGCGGGCTGGATAGAGCATAATTACTCTCCTCGAGTTGCGACGCCATTTGCCGATGGATGGCGGCTTCCTTGATGTTCACCTTCATCGCTTTCTCGTAATTGCGTATCAGCGCGTCGGTATGTGCCTGCAGATCGGGAGCGCGTCGGGCATAAAGATAGCTTTTATCCTCATAATGCTCGAGCAGTTCCTTTTGTTCCTGCAATTTCGCCTGCATCTGCGTGGCTGCATCATCATAGTATCTCGCCACCTCCTCATGATCGGCGCGGGTTGCGGCATTTCGAATGGCTGCATCGACATCGAAGTTCTCAGTACCTGCCGTTGCGGGTGGGCTCACCGAAGCCACGCAACCTATCAAGGATAGCACAGCAAAAATATTTTTAGTTTTCATCGTGCACTCCTTTTTACTCTTTGGCGGATGCCAGCTGTGAGACTGTGACATCCTCCTGTATTTGATTTGAACGATACATGAAGAAAGAAACTTTGTCAACTTTATTATGTGTAAAGTATTTTATACCATGTTATTTCCCGAACTCATGGATTATTGCGATTTATAACGATAGTCGTAATCACTTAAGACACTTTATACATTTTAAAGTTGACAAAGTGCTTTTAATTTGATAGCGTATGGTTGGTGGATGTTTTTCGATTTCTTACCTAACCCAATGCTAAAAACAGGTGCTTTTATGAGAACGAGAAGTATTTTTGCAGCTTTCCCTGTGCTCCTTTTGCCCGTGTTGGTTACTGCCTTTCCGGGATCAAGTATTGCCGCTGAACAAGACTACACGTTATGTACAGTGGGCGGCTACTTCTCGGGATCCGGCGATAAATTTTTAAGCGGGTTGGCTAAGGATATTGTTCAAAAAAGGCATATTTTTGGCGACCCGATATGTAATGCGGCTTGGAAAAACGGATATAAAACGGGAGAAAATTTCTCAAGGACGGGAAAGCCTAAAAATCAGGCGGAAAAATTTGTCTTCCAGCAGGCTGTCGAATTCAGAGAGCAGGTGTTTTATCCGTAATTTTTGAGGCAGGTAACCGGCGATAAGGGAGCCTCGCCGTGAACTG
>JAKDLC010000031.1 GCA_030453055.1 Nitrosospira sp. | reverse complement strand
CGCCAGCAACGCCATAAAAAGGGGTGCGCCCTGGCGTTGGGCCTGGCGCTGCAATCCCGCAACCAGTGGGGCCGGCAATACAAAAGAATGGCGCGCCACCCGATAACCGGCGGTGGAAGACCGGGGATGATCGGCCGGAAGCTGCAATACCGGATGCTCTTTCCCCAGTTGGGCGCACCAATAGGTCAGCTGCCGGTCTTTTTCTCCGGCTTCCAGCCAGTTGCGCTGCCATGCGGCATAGTCTGCATACTGGATCGCGAGCGCGGGTAAAGAAGGCGCCTGCCCCTGCACGCGCGCACGGTACTGGGCGATAAACTCATCAAAGATGATGCGATTTGACCAGTCATCCGATATGATGTGATGTATCACCACTACGAGCAGGTGCGCTTCCGGCGCCATGCGGATGAGCACGAGCCGCAGCAGCGGACCTTGCGTCAGGTCAAACGGGGTGGCGCTTACCCGGCTGGCTTCTGCATGTGCGCGCGCCGTGCGTTGCGTGGGTGGCAGATCGCTCAGGTCAATCAGTGGAATATCCAGCTTCTGTTCCGTTTCGATGATCTGCTCGGCCATCCCCTGATCATTCGCCCGGAAAATCGTGCGCAGCGATTCGTGCCGCATCACCAATGCATCAAAACTCGAATGCAGCGCTTCCATATCCAGCTTTCCCGTTAAACGCAATGCGCCGCTCAAGTGATATGCCGTGCTCAACGGCTCCAGCCGCCATAAAAACCATTGCCGCTGCTGTGCGTAGGAAAGTATGCGGCGGTTTCCCGTTTTTTGCGCGACGATCGGGAGCAGAGAAAAATCGAGCCCGCGCTTCTTCAATACATCGAGAAATTCTTTCTGCTTCTCGGGAGGCAGCGCCGAAAACCGCTCGGCAATATCCTGCTTGCTCGATTCCATCGATTCAATTCTCCAGTAAATCGAGCAATTCCGACATTCCCAGTAGCTCGGTATGCTCGGAATATTTTTTTGGCGCCGAAGAATATTTTTCCTGTACTGCGGATGCGATATCTCTCAACAATGGATTCTCGAAATGCAGGCGCAAAGGCAACGAAACCGATAAAGCCTGTTGCAACTTTTGTTGAACCTGCAGGATCGCGAGAGAATGCCCGCCCAACTCGAAGAAGTTGTCATTGCGCCCCACCTGCCCGACACCCAGCACCTCGGCCCAGATGCCGGCCAGCACTTCCTCCACCTCACCCTGCGGGGCCTCGTAGTGGTCGACGTTGGTGAATTCCGGCTCGGGCAGCGCCTTGCGGTCCACCTTGCCGCTCGGATTCAGCGGCAAACGCTCCAGCATCACGATCGCCGAAGGAATCATGTAGTCCGGCAGCACCTTGCCTAACGCCTCGCGCAGCTTGGCATTGTCAACATTGGCGCCCGCATCCGGGGAAACATAGGCCACCAGTCTTGTCCCGCTCGGCCCTTCCCGGGCAACCACCACGGCTTCCCTAATTTCCGGCTGCAACAGCAACTGCGCTTCGATCTCGCCCAGTTCAATGCGGAAACCCCGTACCTTGACCTGGTGGTCCAGCCGCCCCAGATACTCGATCTGCCCATCCGCGCGCCATCTTGCAAGGTCTCGGGTACGGTACAGCCGTCCTCCCTTCACATCGAAGGGATCGGCGACGAAGCGCTCGGCAGTCAGACCGCCTCGATTGAGATAGCCGCGCGCCAGCAGATCGCCCCCAATGCACAGCTCGCCCGGAACGCCAGGCACGACCGGAGCAAGATCGGCGTCGAGTAAATGGATATTGCGCCCGGCCAGCGGACTGCCGATGGGCACTTGCATGGGCACGTCATTATCCCCTGGCAAATAATTGCCGCAATCCAGCACCGTGGCCGTCACTGTCGCCTCGGTCGGGCCGTAGGTGTTGAGCAGGGTAACGGCGCCGAGCCCGGCGTCACACCAGGCTTTGATCCCTTCGGGCGGCATGGCTTCGCCGCCCGCATGAACCTGCCGCAACAGGCCATAGTCACGTGGGCCGCGCCTGGCAAAGTCCTGAACCAGCAGGAACCAGTAAGTGGTGGTGAGATCCGCGACCGTTATGCGTTGATTGATCAGTTCGCGGTAGAAGGCGTCACTGTCCCATAACAGGGGACCTCGCAAGACAATGGCCGCACCCACGCATAATGGCGGAAAAAGCTGTTCGATGAAACCGTCAAAATTGATGGTGGAAAATTGCAGCATGCGGTCCGCCGGACTCAGACCAAAGAAGCCGACCGCTACCTGGGCATGTTCGGCCAGGGCATGATGCGGCAGTCCCACGCCCTTGGGTTTTCCGGTAGAGCCGGAAGTATAGATGACGTAGGCAAGGTTATCGCCATGCAGGGATACGTCAGGGTTGGATTCAGGCTCGCCAGTCAGATCGAGCCTGTCCAGTTCCAGCACTTCGCATTCGGCGGGGTGCGGGATTTGCCCCCTGATGGGGCTTTGCGTCAGCAGCAGCGAAACGGCGCCGTCTGTCACCATGTAATCGAGGCGCTCCCCGGGATACTCGGGGTCTAGCGGTACATAAGCCCCGCCCGCCTTGAGAATCGCCAGCAGGCCGACGATCATTTCGATGGAGCGCTCCACCGCGATGCCCACCCTCGTTTCGGGCTTGACGCCAAGGGCGATCAGCCGGTGCGCCAGCCGGTTCGCCCGCCGGTTCAGCTCGGCATAGCTCAATTCGGTGTCGCCAAAGATCAGCGCGATGGCCTCGGGATGCGCTTGCACCTGCCGTTCGATCAAACGATGCACGGGCTCGGCATTCGCATAGCGCCGCGCGTTGACCCCCCAGGCGCCAAGCTGCGCCTGCTCGGCTTCGCTGAGAAGATCCATGTCGCCCAGGCTGCGCTCGGGGTGTTCGGCCAGTTGCCGGAGAAGATGAAGGTAGTGGGCCCCCAGCCGTTGAATGGTGTCTGGTTCGAACAACTCGACGGCATAACTGAATAGTGCGCTGACCTGGCCGTCCGGCTGTTCCGTCGTATCCAGCGCCAGTTCGAATTGGGCTCCCTGTTCGTTCAGTTCATAGTTTTCCACCGTGAGTCCGGGCAGTTGCTCCAGCGCGCGACGATTCTCGCGCAGATGGTTGTACATGACTTGAAATAACGGATTCTGATTCAAGTTGCGTTCGGGCTGGAGTGCTTCAACCAGCTGCTCGAACGGCAGATCCTGGTGGGCCTGGGCGCCAAGCGCCGCTTCACGGGCCTGATCGAGAATGCGCTTGAGCGACATGCGCCCGTCGATACGGTTACGCAGCACCTGGGTATTCACGAAGAAGCCGATAATGTTTTCTATCTCAACCCGGTGGCGGTTGGCGATCGGTACGCCCACGCGTATGTCATCCTGCCCGGTATAGCGTTGCAGCAAAGCCTGGAAACCCGCCAGCAACGCCATGAAGAGGGTTGCGCCCTGGCGTTGGGCCTGGCGCTGCAATCCCGCAACCAGTGGGGCCGGCAGTACCAATGAATGGTGCGCCGCCCGATAGCCGGCGGTGGAAGGCCGGGGATGATCGATCGGAAGCTGCAATACCGGATGTTCTTCCCCCAGTTGACTGCGCCAGTAGGCCAGCTGCCGCTCTTTCTCGCCTGCTTCCAGCCAGTTGCGCTGCCACGCCGCATAGTCGGCATACTGAATCGGGAGCGCCGGCAGAGACGGTTCCCGTCCCTCTCCCTGGGTGCGGGCGCGATACTGGGCGGTGAATTCGTCGATGACGATGCGATTTGACCAGTCATCCGATATGATGTGATGCATCACTACGACGAGCAGGTGCTCTTCCGGCGCCATGCGGATGAGCACGACCCGCAGCAGCGGACCTTGCGTGAGATCGAACGGGATGCCGCTTACCCGGCTGGCTTCTTCCTGCGCTCGCGCTGCGCGGCGCCCGGCCGGCAGGCCGGACAAGTCGATTACCGGAATATCCAGCTTGTGCTCCGCTGCAATGATTTGCTCGGGCAGTCCTTCTTCGTTGGCCCGGAAAACCGTGCGCAGCGATTCATGCCGCATGACCAACGCCTGAAAGCTCGAACGCAAGGCTGCATCATCCAGCTTCCCCATCAAATGCAACCCACCGCTCAAGTGATACGCCGTGCTCAACGGCTCCAACCGCCATAAAAACCAGTGCCGCTGCTGGGCATGGGAGAGTAACGCCGGCTCCGACGGTTTTCTGCGCGGAATGGCGGATTCATGGCGTGCCGGGGCAGCGGCGGCCGTCAGGCGCTGCGCAAGCCGATGCCGTTGTTCCGGAGTCAGGCGCGCTCGCCGTTGCGCAAGGTCCCCGCTATTCACCATAAACCGCCTCCCCCGCACGGCCGGAAATATGACGGTCGCGACAAAGGACAGATACGAGACGAGTCGGTGGAGATCATGTGCACTCGATCTCGTCGAGCAATTTCATCTCGACCAGCTCTGCCAGACCGGCAATGGTTGGCGACCTGAAGAAGTCCGCTGGATGCAAATCGACCGCAAAACTTGTCCGGACTCTGGAAAGAAGCTGTATGCCCAGCAAGGAATCGCCACCCAGTTCAAACAGATTGTCGTTGATTCCGATCGCATCCATGCCCAGCAGGCTCTGCCATATCCCGGCGATGATTTTCTCCAACTCACTGCCCGGTGGCTCAAAAATCGTCTGCAATGCGGGCCGGGCGTATCCCTCCCGCGCAGCGGCTGCCAACGCCGGCGGCTGAGCCACCAGATCGTCCTGGGTCTGATCGAGCCGAGCGTTCAAATCAAGGGTGGAAACGATCACTCGATGTCTCATCACGCCGTTCACACCGTTCACGATACGCTCGAAAGCCTCCACGCCCTCATGCGGGGCGATTCCCACCCCGGCAGGCATTGCCATATTCGCCGCCATGCCGACTTCCCGCCAGCCGTCCCAATTGACGGAAATCACGGGAAATGCGGATTCACCGTAAGCCGCTTCGGCAACGGCGTCAAGATAAGCATTGGCGGCGCAATAATCGACCTTGCCGAGACCCCCTGCGATAGCCGCAAGGGATGAACACAGGAACATGAAATCCAGAGGTTCTTCCTTAAAGACGGCTTGCAACGCGCGCATCCCCTGCACCTTCGGCGCAAATGTTTGCGCCACCATCGCCTCTGTTTTTGCCGAAATCAGTCCGCCACCGGCTTCGCCTGCCGCATGAATCACGCCGTGAATCGCGCCGAAGCGTTGATGCGCCTGTGCGACAGCGGACTTCAACTCAGCCTCCATTGAGACATCCGCCTGCAATACCAGTACGGCGGCACCGAGCGCTTCGAGATGCATGATCTTCTCAATCCTGCGGCGCGTTGCATCCTCGTTACCCGCGGCAGACAGCAATTCCGGCCAGTTTTCGCGCGGCGGGAGTGGAGAACGCCCCACCAGCACGAGTCTTGCCTGACAGGTTATGGCCAGATGCTCGGCCAGTGTGAGGCCGATGCCGCCCAACCCGCCGGTAATGAAATAAACGCCATCCTGCCTGAGGCAAGTGCGCATGGGTGCGGGGCACCGGATGGGCTCGAAGCATTGAATCCATCGATGCGGCCCCCGATAGGCGACTACCGACGTAACGGACGCGGTTTGTGATTCAGCCAGTATCTGTTTGATGAGCCGGGCCTGCGCAATGCGATCGGCAGGATCCAATGCGACGTCGACAAGGCGGCAGACAAGGTAGGGATATTCCTGTGGAATGACTTTGCATGGTCCAAGCAGCATCGCCTTCTCCGGACGCAGCGGTTCATCGCCGATGACATCCTCCAGCTGATCGGTTGCAACCGTAATTTCCACTTGTCTACCGGCGGGAATAAGCGCCCGGTTGCCCTCCAACGCCTGCGCGAGATAGAACAAGCTGAAAAAATTCCTCACTTGACTCTCGGCGAGCGACTGCGTCTCCCTATCCGCGGTAATGCTCCAGAAATGGAATACATGGCCGATCGTTCCGCCGTCTTCGCGGATGGCGCGTAACAGAAGATCGTAATCGCTCCGCTCACCGGGACGCATGGTGTAATGATCCTTATCGGCGCGATGAAATGCCGAACCGGCGGAAACCACGATGGGTTCGATTCCATTGTTTAGCAAGTGCAGGATCAGTGCTTCGGCAAGGGGGTGCTCATCCTTGAAGACCAGCAGGCATCCGGTGGAATTCTCGAAAACACCGTTGAGGGCGACGCTGTCGGCACGCCGCCATGAGGGCGCATAGAACCAGTCGTTCAGCGGCCGGGGGAGGGATGCAGCTCCCTTATCCGCCTGCACTCCGGCTTTGGCTGCGATCGCAGAGCGGGCCTTATCACGCGTTGCGCCGGGCTCAACCCAGTAGGACTGACGCTCGAAAGGGTACGTTGGCAAGGGAACGCGGCGGCGGCGCTCCCCGGCATAGAAATTTTCCCAGTTGATGACGGCTCCGTTCAACCAGAGCTTGCCGAGGCTGAGATAAAAATGCTTCTGCGCCAGATGGGCGTTGCCGGGATGGCCGGGATGGGGTAGCGATGAAAGAATGACCCGGTCCGCGCTGGCATCGGGATGCCGTTGCGCAAGGGTGGTCAGGGTTTCTCCCGGCCCGACCTCCAGCAGAATGCAAGCGGGGTCACTCAGCAATTGGCGCAGGCCATCGCCGAAGCGTACCGTCCGGCGCAAATGCCGCCCCCAGTAATCGGGATCGGTGGCTTCCCCGGGGGTGATCCAGTCACCGCTGAGATTGGAGAGAAACGGGATTTTTGGCTGATGCAGGCCAATCTTGCCCACCACGTCTACGAAAGAAGGCAACATCGGCTCTACCGTCGCAGAGTGGAACGCATGGGAGACATGCAGTCGCCGGCTTACGACACCTTTATCTCTCAAGGCATGCTCCGCGGCTTCGATTGCCGCCAGCGAACCGGCCAAAACACAAAGCGCCGGTCCATTGACCGCCGCCAGATCGCAGTTCGCATTCAAATAAGGCGTTATTTCCGCCTCCGGCAACATGACCGCTAGCATTGCGCCGGCTTCCATGCGCTGCAATAGACGTCCTCGCATCGTAACCAGATGCAGGGCATCCTCAAGCGAAAATACACCGGCCAGGCACGCCGCCACGTATTCGCCGACGCTATGGCCTATCATGGCTGTGGGTAAGACGCCCCATGAAATCCACAGTCGCGCCAGGGCATACTCGATGACGAAGAGCGCCGGCTGCGTGACTTCCGTTTGTGCGAGCCGAACCGACGATGCGGCCTTATCCGCCTCGCTCGGACCCGGATAGAGAAGCGTTGGCAGATCGAAATCAAGATACGGTTTCAGCAAATCGAGGCAGCGATCGACTTCCTCGCGGAAAATCGGCTCGTCCCGGTAAAGATCACGCGCCATATCGACGTGCTGCGCACCTTGCCCCGGAAAAAGGAACGCCACCGGGGGATTTTCGAACCTTGCCTGCCGTGCGAGGAAACGTGTCGTATCACGGCTTTCCAAAAGGTTGATCGCGTCCTCATTGTCATGGCAAAGCGCGATGGCTCTGTGCGAAAAGCATTTTCTCCCGATCTTGAGCGTATAAGCGACATCCGCCAGCGGCATTTCGGGGTGCGCCTGCAATTGGTCGCGTAAACGGCAGACCGCTGTCTCGAGGGCGTTGCTGCTGCGTGCGGAAAGCGTGAGTAACTGCCAATTACGGGAAGGTCCCGAGGGCCTGGCTGGCGGGGCTTCTTCAAGAACCACATGGACATTGGTGCCACCAATGCCGAATGAGCTCACCCCCGCGCGGCGCGCCGTCAAACCTTCAGGCCAGGCTTTACTGGCGGCATTGACGTAGAAAGGGCTTGCGGAGAAATCGATCTGCGGATTGGACCGCTCGAAATTCAGACTCGGTGGAAGCGTCCGATGCTCCAGCGCCAACACGGTTTTGATCAGGCCGGCAACGCCTGCCGCGGCATCCAGATGTCCGATATTGGTCTTGACCGAACCAATGCCGCAATATCCCCGGCCCTCCGTACTTTCCCGGAACGCTTGCGTCAGCGCTGCAATCTCGATCGGGTCACCCATCGTCGTGCCGGTGCCATGTGCTTCGATATAGCTGATCGTGTCAGCTGAAACGTCCGCAATCGCCTGAGCGGCGAGAATCACTTCTGCCTGCCCTTCCACGCTGGGCGCCGTATAGCCTATCTTGGCCGAGCCATCGTTATTGATCGCCGAACCCTTGATCACCGCGTGAATGGTATCGCCATCGGCCAGCGCATCGGCCAGCCGTTTCAGCACCACTACCCCTACCCCGCTGCCAACCACGGTACCGGCGGCCCGCGCATCGAAGGCGCGGCAATGACCGTCGGGCGAAAGGATCGCCCCAGGCTGGTACCAATAACCGTCATCATGCAACAGGTTGACCCAGACGCCACCCGCCATCGCCATATCCGCTTCATGATTGAGCAACCCGCGGCAAGCCACGTGCACCGCCGCCAGGGAGGTGGAGCAGGCGGTCTGGATCGTGATTCCGGGTCCGCGCAGATCGAGCTTGTAGGAGACGGTGGTGGTCATCGAATCGGTGTTGTTGCCGTTCATCAGCCCTTGCAGGGAGGATATGTCCTGCATGTTCGAAAAATGCCCGCTGGAAAACAGATTGAGCAGCAGATAAGTATTCATGCCGCAGCCCGCATAGACGCCAATGGGATCCCGGTAGGTCGACGCGTCATAACCCGCATCTTCCAGCGCCTGCCATGCCGCCTCCAGGAAAAGACGATGTTGCGGGTCCATCTCCGCCGCCTCTCGCGGGGTATAACCGAAAAAGGGTGCGTCGAAAAGATCGATTCCATCCAGCCTTGCGCCGGCTTTGACATAAAGCGGATCAGCCAGTTGCCCGGCCGGAATACCGCGCGCCAGCAATTCGTCATCGCTCAGTAAAGTAATCGACTCGACTCCATCGCGCAGGTTGCGCCAGAACGCTTCGACATCATCCGCGCCGGGAAAACGGCCTGCCATGCCGATAATCGCGATTTCGACGCCTGTGCTCCCGGGCAATTCGTCTTCATGGTGCATCAACGAACCCTCCCTGCTCTCTGCTTGCGTCGAACCAAGGCGCCTCGTTGACGCTGTGCCCTTTCCTGATGGTGCTGCAAGGGCAGGCGTTCTGTCCGTTCCTGCCCAAGAAATTTCGCCAGGGTGGCGACCGTGGTGTATTTGAAGAGGTCGATAATGGCGATGCGAGCGCCCAACCGTTCTTCCAGCTTGCACTGCATCTTGATCAATAGCAACGAATGGCCGCCAAGATCAAAAAAATTGTCATGTAACCCGACGCGCGGAATCTCCAGGATTTCCGCCCAGATTTCCGAGACCACCGTTTCGATTCTGCTGACAGGCGGATCGTAATCCTGCTGAATCGGTTGCTCGGACCGGGGCAACGCCTGCCGATCGACCTTGCCGTTCGGACTGAGCGGCAGCGCATCCAGAAAAACAAACGAACCCGGCAGCATGTAGTCGGGAAGCGCCGTGCCGAGCGCTGCCTTGAGCAGCGCCGAATTGAGCAGTACATCGGCATGAGCTGCGACATAAGCGACCAAACGCACGCCATTGCGGCTCTCCTGCGCCACGACCGCTGCATCACGCACGCCGGTCTGAGCCAGCAGCTGCGCTTCGATCTCGCCGAGTTCAACCCGGAAGCCGCGTACCTTGACCTGATGGTCGAGGCGGCCTGCATATTCCAGTTGTCCGTCAATTCGCCAGCGCACCAGATCGCCTGTGCGGTAAAGACGCTCGCCGACCTGGCTGAATGGATCGGCGATGAATCGTTCACCGGTTAGCGCCGCACGGTCGAGATATCCGCGCGCCAGACCCGCTCCCCCTACATAAAGCTCGCCCATGGCGCCGGGAGGGACGAGGTTGAGTTCTGCATCGAGCACATATACGGTGCGCTGGCCGACCGGCCGGCCGATGGGCGCATAGTCGCCATCGATGCCCGCGGCGCCGCCTACCCAGGCAGTGGGTGTAATGATCGTTTCGGTCGGGCCATAAGCATTAACCAGTCGAACGTTCTCGAACGCCGCCTCGGTCGCAGCAAGGTCTGCGGTAAACCATGCTTCCCCTCCTGCAATACATGTGCGGACTGAAGCGCCGCTACCCGGCTCCAGCGGCAGAAGCAGGCGCAGATAGGCGGGAGGCAAGTGCAGCGTCGTTATCCGATGCGCCGCAATCAGGCCGGCGAAATTATCGCTTGCCAGTCCCTGCGCCGGCGGCAGCACAATCGTGGCGCCTGCGCATAATGGCGTCATCCATTGTTCTGCGGCGGCGTCGAAGTTCAGAGAGAAAAACATCAATTCCCGATCTCCCGGCTGAACGTCGTAAATCTTGCTGATCGCCGCCAAATGCATCGCCAGGGGGTCGTGGGTAACCAGCACCCCCTTGGGTTTGCCGGTTGAACCGGAAGTATAGATGACATAGGCAAGATTATCGCCATGTAACGCCACCTCCGGATTGGTCTCGATGCCGGTGCTCAAATCAAGCCCATCCATTTCCAGCACATCAAGTTTTGACGGGTGCGGGACATGCGCCCTGGCATGAGCTTGCGTCAGCAGCAGCCGGATGCCGCTGTCTTCCACCATGTAGCTCAGTCGATCCCGGGGGTATGCGGGATCGAGCGGAACATATCCGCCGCCCGCCTTGAGGATGGCGAGAAGACCCACTATCATCTCGATGGAACGTTCCACGGCGATTCCGACTTTGACTTCCGGCCTGACTCCCCGGCCGATGAGCCGATGCGCCAGCCGGTTCGATCGGCGATTCAGCTCCGCATAGCTCAATTCGGTATGATCGAAAATTATGGCGGTAGCATCGGGGTATTTTTCCGCCTGACGCTCGATCAGCCGGTGCACGGGTTGCGCCCCGGCAAAGTGAGGCTCGCCGATACTCCAGGCATGGAGTTGCTTCTTTTCGCTTTCGCTAAGCAGATCGATATCGGCGATTGACTGCTCCGGGCGCCTGGCCAGCGTCTTCAGCACCTGAACGTAGTGCCGCGCCAGGCGCTCGATCGTTCGGAAATCGAAGAGTTCGGACGCATGGATAAAGCTGGCGTGCACGCTGCCATCCGGCGATTCGATCGTCTCCAGGATCAGTTCGAACTGCGCCCCTTGCTCGGGAAGGTCGTAGTCGGTCATCGTGAGTCCGGGAAGCTGCTGAAGTGCGCGATAGTCCCTGCGCAGATGGTTGATCGTCACCTGAAACAGCGGGCTATGACTCAGGCTTCGCTCCGGCTGCAATGCTTCGACCAGTTGCTCAAACGGCAGATCCTGGAAAGCTTGTGCATCGATGGCGGCTTCCCGCACCTGGTCCAGCACGTCGGCAAGCGCCATGCGGCCATGTATTTCGCTGCGCAATACCTGCGTATTCACAAAGAAACCGATCAGGCCTGCGGTTTCGATCCGGTTGCGATTGGCTATCGGTACACCGACGCGAATGTCCTGCTGTCCCGTATGACGATATAATAAAGCGTGAAAACCCGCCAATAACGCCATGAAAAGCGTTGCGCCCCGGTCATGCGCCGTTCGGCGCAATTCGCTCATCACCTCCGCAGGCAGGTCGAAGGCATGCCGCTTTTCCTGGTAATGTGCTATCGGCTTACGGGGATGGTCGGCAGGCAGCGCCAATACTGGCTGGACATTTCCCAGATAATTGCGCCAGTAGGCAAGCTGCCTGTCCTTCTCCCCCGCATCCAGCCAGCGCCGCTGCCAAATGGCGTAATCGGAATACTGGATGGGCAGCGCCTCGAAATGCGCGGCTATTCCTTGCACATGGGCCAGATAACGCGCCGCAAGCTCATCGACTAAAATCTGCATCGAGGCGCCATCGGAGATGATGTGGTGCATGACCATCACCAGGATATTCTCCTGTTCCGCAATCCGGATCAGCGCGACCCGAAGCAGCGGACCCCGAGTGAGATCGAAAGGGGCCGCGAGGATCCGTTGCGCCCCTTCGGCAGCCTGCGTTTCACGCTCCGGAACGGCCGCCTGGCGTAAGTCGAGATGCTCGATATCAATCTGCCATACCGGCTGGATCACTTGCTCAGCCGACCCGTCTTCTCGCGAACGGAAAGTCGTCCGCAATGATTCGTGGCGCTCGATGAGGCCATTGAAACCTGCGTGCAATGCCTGGCTGTCCAGCATTCCGAATAATCGCAATGCATGCTTGATATGATACGCGGCACTCGATGGGTCAAGTCGCCAAAGGAACCACAGACGCTGCTGGCCGAAAGATAACGGCAAGGGATGCGTCCCGTGCTCGGTGGGCAGGATTCGAACATCAGCATCGAGCCGCGAGCCGCCTGTCGCCAAACACCGCTTGATC
>JAKDLC010000297.1 GCA_030453055.1 Nitrosospira sp. | reverse complement strand
GCATCATCGCCCGCTCCCAATATCAGAACGAGATTGCTTTCCAGTTTGTTCAACCCATAGAGTCGATGCTCCTTCCATAACCGGTATGCAAGGCGGCTGCCCCCCATGATAAACAAAAGCAGGATGGGGGCCAGCAGCGGCACTGTACGCGGTACGCCGGCAAGTATCTGCAACATGAATAACGCCAGCGGCATTGCTGCCGCCGCTGCCAGCACGGCCAGCAGGATGCGCTGCAAATCGGGCAAACTCGCATAGTGCCAGAGCCCGCGATATAGCCCAAACCATAGAAACGCCGCCGCGTGAATCGGGATCACCCAAGGCAGGATTCCCTTTAACGACGCCAGGTACAAAGGAGGTATTTCGAAATTGAAACGGAACGCATAAGCGAGTCCCCAGGCTACGACGGCCGCGGCGGCGTCATGAATGAAAGCGATTGCTGCGCGTATGTTGGGTTTGGGTAAAGGCATCGGTTCAGCCGCCGCGCCGGCGCTCGAAATATCGTTCAGAACCAATCGTCATAATCAGGTAAACTCCCCCCCATGCCATGCCGACTCCAAGTTGAATGGCGGCATCCTGCCGCATTGCCCACATTGCGCTGACGCCCGCCGCCAACATCACGCTATAACCGAGCAGCGCCGTGTTGCGATGGCCAAAACCGCTTTGCACCAATCGCTGGTAATAATGCTCGCGGTGCGCCTGCCAGATCTTTTCACTGCGCAGACTCCGTTTTAGCAGCGTCACGGAAGCGTCAACGATAAATGGCGAAAAAACCAGTACCGGTAACCACATCGGCCACAAGCCATCGGTCCAGCCTGTCACGCCCAGTGACGCCGCGAGAAATCCCATCGGAATCGCGCCCACATCCCCCATGAAGATATGTGCCGGGTGAAAATTGAACAACAAGAATGCCGCTGCTGCGGCGGCAATGCAGAAGTTTATCATGGCGAATGATTCGTTTCCGGCTAGCCATGCAGTCAAGCCGTAGCAACAGAAACCAATCAGCGTCATACCTCCCGCCAATCCGTCCGAACCGTCCATGAAATTATAGAGATTGATCATCCAGACGAGTGCAACGGTGGCCATGGCAGCGATCATCCATCCGTGCGCCTCGAATAGAAGCGCCATCGAAAACCAGGCGGCAGCCGCGCTGTGCACCATCAGTCGTCCAAAAACACGCAGGCCGAAAACATCATCGGCGAACGAGACCAACGCCAGCAACGCCACGCCAAACGGCACCGAAAATGGCAGAGTGGCGGGAAGGAGCGCCCATGACGCCAGTACGCCCAATACCATACCCAGCCCGCCGGTGCGGGGAACCGCCATAGTATGAAGCGAGCGTGGATTAGGATGATCCAGAACCCTGAGGATGCCGCCCCTGATCAACCACCAGATCAAGCCAAGCGTTACCATAAACGCCGTTAACGGGGCTGTAACAAGCCAAAGAGAATGACCGGCAAGCATGATGGTGGATTATAACCGACTGATGGGGATGCCCGTGGGCGGTTTCAGCAAGCGTGTCGGCCGGCTGCCTCCGGAAAATCACGACCATTCTCGCGAACCTGATTTTCGCTTCGCGCTCGACACAACCGGTTTTTTTGCCCCGGAAATCTGTTATCGTTGCTTGCAAAATGGCGATAAAGGCCTGTAATGTCATGCGGCTGTTGCATCATGGATAGTGATTTTTTCCATATATGCCTCTATACGGTTTTCGGTAGGATGAGTGGAGTGAAGCGCAACCCATCTTTGATCATGGTTTGATGCTTGTTCAATTTGGGTTTTGATAGGTTGCGCTATGCTTCATCTATTCTACATAAGCGCCAAACTGAGAATGGTTCATAGGCATATTTCCATATATCCTCAAAAATTTTATTTCATAACAGTATCCGTCGGTGAAAAAAATATCGCTTAACACGCAGATTCTATTCGGTGTGCTGGCCGGCATCACGCTGGGGTTGGCGTTTTCCGGGCTTGGAGAGGAATCCGCAGTGGCGCAGACGGGGCTCTATATCGCCGGGCTGGTTGGCGCGTTGTTCATCGACTTGTTGAAAATGGTGCTGATTCCGCTGGTGTTTACTTCCATCGCAGTTGGCGTTGCCAATTTACGCGCGCATCGTCAAATGCATGCGGTTTGGAAGGCGACACTGGGCTTTTTTGTATTTTCCATGGTCTTGGCAATTGCGCTGGGGCTGACGGCCGCCAACCTTTTCCGGCCAGGCGAGGGACTTCAGTTTGCGATGTTCCAAGACGCCATGCAGGGCTTCGACGCCAAACGGATGTCCCTGCCCGAGTTCTTCGCCCATTTTTTGCACTCGCTGTTCCAGAATCCCTTCTCGGCTCTGGCTCGGGGCGACATCCTGGCGGTAGTGGTGTTCGCACTGTTGCTGGGGATTGCGTTGGTAGTGGGTGGCGAGCGCTACTCCAATATCATCGTTTTGTTGCGGGAATTGCTGGAGCTGGTGCTGATGCTGGTGGACTGGATCATGCGACTGGCGCCGTTAGGCATCATGGCGTTATTGCTGCAATTGGTCGCCACTCAGGACACGGCCCTGCTTGCGACACTGATAAAATTTATCGCCGTGGTGGTAGGGACCACGCTGCTGCATGGGGCGGTGGTGCTGACGTTGATTGTTTATCTGGTAACCGGTATGACGCCGCTAAAATTCTGGCGGGGGGCGCGCGAGGCACTGGTAACGGCTTTTGCCACCAGTTCCAGCTCGGCCACTTTGCCGATCACCTTGCGCTGCGCGGAACAGCATTTGCATGTCAAACGCGATATCGCCGGCTTCGTCATACCGCTGGGCGCTACCCTCAACATGGACGGTACCGCATTATACGAGGCCGCGGCTGCGCTGTTTGTCGCCAATCTGGCAGGCATCGAACTTAATCTCATGCAGCAGATGATCGTATTTCTCACCGCTATGCTCGGTGCAATGGGCGCGCCAGGCATTCCCAGCGCCGGCATGGTGACCATGGTGATGGTGTTGCAATCGGTTGGCCTACCCGCCGAGGCCGTTGCGATTCTGCTGCCCCTCGATCGCCTGCTGGATGGATTCCGCACGGCGGTTAACGTCGAGGGGGATATGGTAGGCAGTCTGGTAGTACAGAAGTGGGTCGGGAGTGAGCGCGTCAATCGATGAGCGAGAGAGGGCCGCCTATGGCAGCCGTCGGACTTGGAGAATCGAAGCGAAAAAGTGACGGATCGGCGCAGGGATGTCGACTCGACAGAGTGCCGGATTCAGGATAATCCTAAATCCGGTAGTTGACCGCTTATTTAATAGATCAGTGTTATGATTAATAACAATATTTCGTATTATTTGACGCTCA
>JAKDLC010000296.1 GCA_030453055.1 Nitrosospira sp. | reverse complement strand
GTCGCCCTTTTACGCGCAATCGCTCATTCACCGCAAGCGCTGGTCAAGGCACTAAATGATCACAGCTGGCTCATCGAGGCGGAAAGTGCTCCAGTAAAAGGGCAGTCACGACTTCGGGCCGTCGTCTCGCGCAACAAGGGAGCCTACTCATGAAAACAAATAAAACAGAGGCCTCGTGCGTATTCCGGTGAACATGACCGCCCATTCCGGTTGAACGTGACCGTTGCGCATGCGATAGTGTTACGCGGTTAGATTGTAATGTCGTCGGTCACGATAGGTCGATATTTTACTGAGTCTCTACGCGCTAGGCACGAACGCGGGACTAAAGCGATCGTGGCGGCGGGCCATGGAGCGAGTTATCAGGAATTGCGCTACGTGCGTCATCGTTTTATTCAAAAAAGCACGCTGTGTGCAGCGATCGCCCGAGTTGCCAATGCGACGTTCGCTGTGCGTCTGCCGGAAATATGGGGCGAAGGCACGACCACCTGCGCGTCAGACTCGAAGAAATTCGGTTCGTCTGCTTGACGGCGCTTATGCCAACCAGAGAGCGCATTTGTGTGATGGCGATAGCGTTCAATTGCGCCAGACGTTCCGGTGCTGTCAGTCCTTGATGGATCAGAACAGCGTTGATGCTCTCCATATTGGACAGCACGACCAATTGCTCCAGCGTGGCGACGTCGCGCATGTTGCCCGGCTGGTTGGAATTTGCCTGCCGCCATTGGGCGGCCGTCATACCGAACAGCGCAACATTGAGCAGATCGGCTTCGCTGGCGTACACGGTGACGGTTTGCGCCTTGGTCAGTTGCGGCGGAATCAGGCGTTCCTTGATGGCATCCGTGTGGATGTGGTAGTTGACCTTGGCCAGCGTGCGCTGGAAGTTCCATTCCAGCGATATGGCGCGCGCTTCTTCGTCCTTAAGACGCTGGAATTCCTTGATGAGATACAGCTTGAACTCGGGACTGAGCCAAGAACCAAACTCGAAGGCGATGTCCTTGTGGGCATAAGTGCCGCCACCCCGGCCCGCCTTGGCGTAAAGGCCGACGGCACTCGTGGCTTCGATCCATTTTTTCGGCGATAGCGAAAAGCTGTTCAAAGCCCGCCTGACTTTTAAACCTCTCGAATTCGAGAGGTTTAAAAGCAGGATTGTAGATTTGCTCCCAAATACCCAGAAACTCGATGGTATTGCGGTTCCGCAACCAGCCGTACAGAATGCTTTCATCCCCGAATCGTTTCACCATGTCGGTCAGCGAAATGTAATCTTGATCGTGGCGAGTCGTGATGGTTCCGGCCGCCCGCGATTACCGGCGAGAAATTGGACACCATCCTCGCGGCGTTGAATGGCGGCATGTCCAAGGCGGCCGTGTGCCGAAATTTCGGCGTCAAGCGCACGACGCTGATCGAAACTCTCACTCGAATCGGCTGGCCTAGCGCCGAAAAAATGTCGCAACGATGACGAGCAAAAGCGAGCGACTGGCCGTCCTGTCGGACGCCGGCAATATGCTCTATACGGCCTGCCCGACTTTGACGATGGGCAGCAACTGGAGTATCTGTCGCTATCCGAGCCGGGCGGATGAGCTTTTGACCAGCAATCTCAAAAAAGCGCTGGAACTGGTTGACGTCAAGGTGCTCGACCACATTGTGGTGGGCGGCATGCAGACGGTATCGTTTGCCGAGAAGGGGCTGTTATGAGTTCCGGATTGGACCGCCACCAGAAGAAGTTTGCCAAGCTCGTCGATGAAAATAGCCGCATCCATCATCCCTATACGGTTTTCAAGGATTTCTGCGAACTGGCGGCGCTGTCGTTTAGCAATGCGGTGCAAGCGATGCACGCAACCTGCATCGATATCGATGCCACCGCCGTGCATATGGCCTATGTGCAATTAACGCTGCTGCACATCCCGGCAATCGCCGTGCATGGCAACGCCTTGCCGATGGAGCAATGGGGATACTGGTTGACCCCCGCGCATGTGCTGGGGTTCTGGGATGCGAAGCTCAAGCGGGGTAGGGCGCAGCAGCGGAACACGGCCAACGATCATCTTGTCCCGGCCATGCCGGATGAGGTTATGCAACAGGTGCGCGAGGTTGCGGCGGTACAGAAGCGTACCGGGCAGTTGACGTTGTTCTAAGGCCGCCCAGGCGCAGGACGTCTGCCTTCCAATCGACGCCCTGCCTGAGGTATTGCTGGACAGACCGATTAATCAACCAAAAAAGGAGGCGCATCATGGTAGACCCCAGGATAACCGAGTATAGCTGCCTCACCCATACCCTAGGCACCATCGGCGGAACGAACGCGCAGTGGGAACGGTGGAACTGGCTGTACAAAGAGGTAGTCAGTCCCTTGCTGGACATGCCGGCTCAGAATCAAGCATTAAATGCAAGAAAACGCAGCGAAAGATATTTATCTGACCTATTGGGAGAGCGTCACGTTTCTTATTTTTTGCAACAGAGCCCTGAATAATGCTTGACGTATGTTGTCATTTTTGACAACATTGGTTCGTAAGATTCCGATGAGCATAAAAACAACCCGGCCGGTTTCCTGGATCAGTTCAGCCCGAAAAGCCTTTACAGACTTTCCGGAAGGGGCGCAGGAAATCATTCTTTCCGCGCTGACTATTGCCGCCGAAGGCGGAAAAGCCGATATCGCAAAACCGATGAAAGGGCTTGGAAGTGGTGTTTTTGAAGTTGCGCTGCCTTATCGGGGAAACGCTTTCAGGGTGGTTTATGCTGTGCGGATCGGAGATGAAATCTGGATCATCCATGCGTTCCAGAAGAAATCCGTCACCGGAATAAAAACGCCGAAGCACGAGATTGATCTTGTAAAAGATCGTCTGAAACGACTGAAGGAGATGCTGAAATGAATAACGATCCTATCGAACTGGTGCGTGGAAGCGGAAATCTTTTCCGTGATTTTGCCCATGCCGACGCTGACGTTGCGCAACTCAAAGCCATCCTCGCGGCAGAAATCATCAAGACCATAGATAAACAGGACTTAAGCGTTCGCAAGGCCCATGTGCAAACCGGCTTTGCCGCTGCTGACTTTTCTCGCATCCGAAACGCCGACCTTGGCCGGTTCACCGTTGATCGGCTCATGACCATTCTAAACAGTCTGGGGTCAAGGGTTGAAGTTAGCGTGCAGATAAAACAGCGGGAGACTGTTTCAGCTTCTCATATCTGAGCTTTGGTTGAGCTAGTAGAAAAATAATTATTTTAAAAGTAGTGTGTCACGAGCTTATGGCGGATTTTCCCGATAATTTTAGATTGCTATATGGGCTTAGAGCCCCAAAAGGTAAAAATAGAAAAGAGTAGCCATCATGCTCATCGGTTACGCACGGGTTT
>JAKDLC010000295.1 GCA_030453055.1 Nitrosospira sp. | reverse complement strand
TGCCATCAGCAAAATATTCCAGCCAGTAAGTAAAATCGATGGAAGCTTTTAGTTCATAGTAGTCTCCTTCAAGACCGACGGCTTTGAAATAACGCGTGATGTTCTGGTTATAGTAATTTTCAAAACTGAAAATCTCGAACAAATCGAGCCCCGCCTTGCCCAGAACGGCTGTTGTCAGCAAACGTGCGGTGCGTCCATTTCCATCCATAAACGGATGAATGATGACATATTGGCGATGAAACAAACCGGCCAGAATAATCGAATCGATCTTGCCAAGGCGTGTGTTTACAAAACCGTTCAACTCATTTAACAAAGTGGTAATATCCTTGGCATCCGGCGGAATGAAAACAATTTCATCAATTTTACGCGGATTGCGAATAACGACAGGCGCCTGTCGAATACGGCCGCAATCATCCGGATTGTCCATCAATCCATAAACGACCTGTTTTTGTGTTTCCTCAAGTGTTTTGAGATTGAGTAGGAATTTTCCGGCGCGCACCGAGGTGTAAAGCATTTGCAATGCATTATTGTAGTTGAGCACTTCGCGCTCGGTATTACGCAAATGTTCTTTTCTGGTTTTGAGCAGTTTTTTTACATCGATCAGAGGCAGTGGATTGCCTTCAATGCTGGTCGAAGCATAGGACGATAATTCTCTGGCTTCTGATTCCAGATGCGCCAGTGTCTTTTTGGTGATGCCGAAGCTTTTAATTTCTCCGATCGCTTCGCCAATTTCACGCATGGTTAAAAGCAGTTTGTCTGTAATGGTGTATTTTGGCTTCCAGCTCATAATCAAAATATTGCCTCAAATTAGTCGTAATACAATATATTAATGGCCGTAAATCAACCTTAAAATAGCCGAAAAGAGATGAAAGACAGAATGCTTTGTTGACAGGTTATTAAACCCGAATGTTTCATAAATTGACGCGCGCCCTCGCTGGTCTTTTGTTTCGTATGGAAATTTTGCTCAGTCGGGCGTATGAATAACTACGCCACTCCTTCACAAAATCTCCCTACAAAACAAAATCCTGCGCGATCATCACGCGAATTTATGAAACATCCGGGTTAAGCGCCAAACAGAATGGTGCACTACATTGCACGGTGCAGCCGATCGACATTTTCCGGTCAAATTCGAGCCCTGGCGCTAAACGAGCAGCCATCGAAAAGCCCGGCGCAGCTCGGCCGTTGCGTTTTTCTCATACCAGCGTCCGTGGGCTAAAATGATGCGTTCCGGGTTCCAGGCGATCATTTTCTCAATTGCCGCCCGCAGTTGCGGCCTCTGCCTGGAGAAGGTCAGCCTCATGTCGCGCGGCATCTGGCCGTCGGGGTCCTGTACGCCGCCGAGCCGGGTCAGCCAGCGTACGATCAATGAGTTTATCTTCCGTGGCTCAAAATTCTCGATGAGGTCTGTCAAAATAAGCGTCCGGCTTGCATAATGAAAGAACTCAACCTCTGTCATATAGCTTCCCGCGATAGGCAGGGTGGCAATTTCGGCATCCCACGGATAACCGCTGTCACTGCTCAGTGTAAGGGAATCAAAATCGATGCGGCCTCCGGCCTGCTCCCGGATGCGAGGCGCGAGGTAGATTTTTGCATCCGGATACGCGTTTTTCCACTCTGGAATCCACCAATAATGGATGCGGTTCGGCCCGATGATCCAGCGCGGAGTTCCCATTTTTGCGATTTCAACGTTGAGTTCGGGCGTCAGACACGTTGGCGAATGGACAAACAGGCCGCCGCAGTCGAGGCGGATAATCGTCATCCTGGTCGGAAAAGGCATTTTTGGCCAGGGCATGCCAAACCAAATGACCGGTCCGTCGACGATGCAGAGGTTTGGCGCCACGGGTTTGACGGTGTTGAGCGGTGGATAGGTGGTGCTGGTGTTATCGCTCATACTTCGCACCATGGGCGGTAAACCCAGGCACGCGGGCAGTTCCCCCTGTGGCGCGGCGCGACGACGACGGTGCTCATGCCGCAGCTGTCAGTGGTCGAGCGCGTTCGATCCGTTCGCGTTCGCGCGGCGAGTGCATTGCTTCCCACAGGTCGCTGCGCCGCTGCGCGATCATCAGGCGAATTTATGAAACATCCGGGCTAAAAAACAATTGTCCAGCCAGGCTGGTTCGCTTGCTGCTTTGTGTAGGATACGCCGTGCACCTTCAAACCGTTCTGGTTCAGCAGGGTGATGATACCTCCCTTATTCGATAACGCAACCGGGGGCTGAACATCAACTCGCAGTATGACACCGGGTTCCAGCGTGCCACGCAATGGCATTTTCGCTTTCTGCTTGTCCGCCAGATGCCAGCCATCCAACGGAATAGCACGATCGCTGACGTTTAATAGGTGAACCCATTCCTTCTCCGGCGATTCCTTGGGGTTGACCATAGCGGCAACAATGCGCATCAGGCCATCCGGCAATGATTCGGTTGGCTGCGGCGCAACGGGATCGGGATTGAGCGGCTCGTCTTCTTCTGGTGTGCTCAAGGTGTGCCCTGTTACATCATCGGTATGCCAGCTTTGGGATTGGAATTTCAGGAAAACGGCTGTCCACTGCTGCTGCAGGGGAAAGTGGAATAGCAAACCGCCATCCTGCCAGACCCCATCGTCTTGCGTGAATCTGCCAACGTTTCCCTGATTCATGTGAATGTCATGAATGCCGTTTCCGGGCACAAAGCCGAAATACTTATCCGCCTTGTTGGCTTCAGGTCCCCAACGTTCGCCGAAGGCATAAACCAGTGCCTCCTCATCCGCCATTGCACGTTGCACAATCTGATCCAGCTTCTCGTTCAAATCGTTGTCCGGGCCGGGGACGTCATGCGGAAGCGGCGTCATCATCCCGGGTGGCATCAAGTTGCCTCGAATCAGGTCAAGAGCGCCGGAGGAGGAATTAGAGGGAAGACGGCTAAAGCCGCTCGGCAATACGGAGACCAGCTCTGTTAGCGGGTGTACAAAGAACGGTTTGACGTAATACATCAACTCCGAGGGCGCCAACTGGGACTTTACGTTGATTGCAATCCGGTAATGAATGCCGATCTCGTCGACGATGCGGATTTGGTAGTGCGGCGACGAGCCCGAACCCAAGCGCCGGGAAATAGCTCTGCCTTTTAAAACGCCGTAAGCTTTTAGTGACATGTTTTTCCCCCGATATTTAAAACGGACTATCCTGGTAATATGTGCCAGACGCTTTTGCAGCCGATTTCCTTTAAGTCCGACAGGCTGCTCAGATGCTATCATTTGATTTATAGCACAGAAAGGATGGATTTTCTCCATGCGCAAGCTGAACGATTCCATGCAAGCGATGGTGCTGGATAAGCCGGGGCAACCGGTGCACAGGCGCTCCCTGCCTCGTCCACAACCCG
>JAKDLC010000294.1 GCA_030453055.1 Nitrosospira sp. | reverse complement strand
CGTCAATTTATGAAATATCCGGGCTAAAGTCGCAATTAGAAATCGGACAGATCAGGATCCTTACCCGGATATTTCATAAATTCGCGTGATGATTGCGCGCGTCAATTTATGAAACATCCGGGCTAAGTGAGCGCCCATGCGCTTGCGTCGGCATAATCGCTAAATACCCTGATATCGGCATCAGTGAAAAGATTGGAAACCCAAGCTCCCCAAGCCTGCCACTGGTTCTCCGTAACCACCGCAATCCGGTTGAATTCGCTGCCGTGCTCCCGGACGAATTTTATATCCTCCCATGCAACGTCGACTGTGTAGCTCAGCATGTCTCGCCAGTCAAATACCACGTTCACCGGGCCGTCGGTACGATATTTGTAGAGTACCTGCTGTTCGAATTCCTTATAATCGGACAAGGTAAACTCACCGAAAACGGCAACATTGATCAGGTTGCCAGTTTCCTGAACGGTAATCATGGGCTAAACCTCAATAATTAAAATTTTGTCATCCTAACCGGGATAACCCGACCCTCACCAAACAAAAAAATCACGTGATGCAGGCATCATTGTCGATCAATGCTTTAAACTTTAAAGTGAGCAAGGAACGGTTATTTACCAGAGTCAAGACCCTCGGTCCAATACGCCAGATTCATATAGGTGCGGTTCGACTTCCCGCCGCAGAAATTTATGGAAATGCTCCAAACCATCTTCCATTGGCGACTGATACGGACCGATTTCATTAATGCCTTGCTCATATAATGCACGGCGTCCAGCGGTCATCAGCTTGCAAATTTCATCATCTTCGGCTGCCGTTTCTTGATAGGCGGCTTGCTCTGCTTCAATGAATCCTCGTTCGAACAAGGCGATATCTTCAGAATAATAGAACTCGACCACATTTGTGCATCGCGCCGTTTCCGTCGGCCATAGCGTACTGATAACCAACACATGAGGATACCATTCTAGCATGATGTTGGGATAGTAAAGCATCCAGATGGCCCCATGATCCGGCGTTTTGCCTGCGGTCTGATGCAATAACTGTTCGTGCCACCTGGCGTAAACGGGCGTGCCAGGGCGAACTAAACCATAATTTACACCTACCGTCTGTACGTTGTACCATTCACCAAGCTCCCATTTCAACTCGGCGGTATTAACGAAGCTGCGCAAGCCCGGATGGTAGGATTCGACGTGATAATCTTCCAGATACACCTCGATGAAGGTTTTCCAATTGCAGGCGTATTCTTCTATCTGCACCCGTTCCAGTACATGGCCGGAGAAATCGAAATTCTTCAGGACGTCCAGACGAGCCATGTCACGCGCGACATCCCGCTTGCCTGTGAATAGCAGGCCATTCCAATTTTGCAATGGCGTACTGCCGAGATTAAGACAGGGATTTTCGGGAAAGCGGGGAGCCCCCAGCAGCATTCCATTCATATCATAAGTCCAATGGTGTATGGGACAAACGATATTTCTGGTATTGCCGCGACCCTTGAGCAGAAGAGACTGCCGATGCCGGCAAATATTAGACAACAGTTCGATTCCATCCTTGTTGCGCACCAGCACCTTGGCGTTATTCATCCATTCCGGCACATAATAGTCACCTGCGTTCGGCACCATCATTTCGTGGCCGACGTAACCTGCCCCCTGATCAAATAAAAGGCGTCTTTCCAAATCAAGAATGCGGGGATCGAAATACCAGTCAACGGGCAGTTGCATCGGCACTTGCGTTAGCCGGGAAACCTCGACAAGATTGGACATAGCCGGTCCTACACTTCCCTAGTGTTAAAAAAGGTGGTTATATACTAAAAACTCAGCCTATGGCAACTTGTCTGACTTGAAGAATCGAAGCGAAAGGTGGCTGCGCGGAACAGACTTTGGCGATTTTGAACGTCAAGCTGCTTTATTGCCGAGAAAGCGGCGAAATGTGCACCGGTCAAACGTCTTTGCAGACGATTTCCCTTGTGTCCGAGTGCTGTGCCAGCGCATTTACTGAAATGTAACATCGATCAAGCGGGAGAGGACGTAATATCTTTCCTAAAACGCCTATAATCCCGATTAGCGCCCCATGAAGAAAGTTTCATGTATTTAATTGACCAGACCACGCTTATTGCGTTATTTTTGCAGCTTTCCGACAATGTATCAATTTTGTAACACTTGCTTATCATGATAAAGTCTGCCAAACCCGTCGAATTTTCGCAGCCGGAAAGTTTTGAAGCGGCATTGACGGAACTTGAAAGCATTGTAGTTGAAATGGAGGCGGGAGAAATGCCGCTCGAAGTTTCACTCTCAGCGCATAAACGCGGCACGGAGTTGTTGCAATATTGTCAGTCCAAGCTACAGGATGCGCAACAGCAGGTGCGCATCCTCGAGGCTGATACACTGAAAAATTTCTCCCCATCCGGTATCGATGATCACTGATTTCCAGGATTGGGCGAGGAGCCGCCAGGTACGCATAGAAACTTCCCTGCAGACCCTGCTTCCCCCCGCAAACGTCGCTCCCGAGCGCCTGCATGACGCTATGCGCTATACCGTTCTGGGTGGAGGGAAGCGAGTACGTCCCCTGCTTGCTTTTGCGGCAGGAGAGTTGAGTAATGCGGACGAAGAGCGTGTAACGATCGCAGCCGCGGCGGTGGAATTGATTCATGCCTATTCACTGGTGCATGATGACCTGCCATGCATGGATGACGATGTATTGCGGCGCGGTAAGCCTGCTTGTCATGTAGCGTATGATGAGGCCACTGCGTTGCTGGCGGGCGACAGTTTGCAAAGTCTGGCCTTTCAATTGCTGGGGGAGTATCGCTTGGCGGATACGCCGCAAATGCAACTGGAAATGGTCAAGCGGCTGGCGCAGGCGGCGGGTTCGCGCGGCATGGCCGGCGGACAGGCGGTTGATCTCGCCAGCGTTGGCGAATCCTTGACTCTTCCGGAACTGGAATTCATGCATATCCACAAGACCGGGGCACTTATCCGGGCCGCAGTCATACTTGGCGCCCGTTGTGGCGGCAGCTTGAACGAGAGTCAATCGACAGGCCTCGATCATTTCGCCAAATGCATAGGTCTTGCGTTCCAGGTGGTGGACGACGTGCTCGATGCGGAGGCCACCCCCGCGACTTTAGGCAAAACTGCCGGCAAGGATGCCGAAAATAACAAACCAACGTATGTAAGTATTCTTGGAGCCGGCCGGGCACGTGAGCTGGCCGAGGAATTGCGGTGCGATGCGTATCAGTCGCTGGAAGTTTTTGGCACAATGGCGGGACGATTGCGGCAAGTAACCGATTTCATCATTCGACGCGAGTTTTGAAATTGATGTTTTACCCCGGATGTTTCATGAATTCGCGTGATGATTGCGCAGGATTTTGTTTTGCAGGGG
>JAKDLC010000293.1 GCA_030453055.1 Nitrosospira sp. | reverse complement strand
CGTTGCAACTCCTTGGAATGGAACGACCATTCCGCGTCGTTGCGCCTTGCCCTGCACCCCAAAAACCGCACACTTCACCCCGTCCAACTACCGGATTTAGGTTAAACAAAAGTGCGGACAATTCTGGCGTAAGTTCCGTTTTTAGCAAGCAGCTCCCGATGACCGCCAATTTCCGTAATGCGCCCTTTTTGCAGCACAACAACGCGGCTGGCTTTCTCCACGGTGGATAAACGATGCGCGATGACGAGGGTGGTACGACCTTGCACCAGGACTTCCACCGCCGCCTGCTCATGATGAGCGGATTTGAAGTCCAGCGTCTCGAATGTTTCATCCAGGATCACCACGGGCGAATTTCGCAGCAGTGCTCGAGCAACGGCGATACGCAGCCGCTGTCCGCCGGAGAATTTTATGCCTCGTTCTCCTACCATGGTTTGCAGCCCTTGCGGCATTTCCCGGATAAATTCCATCGCATGGGCGGACTGGGCCGCGGCGGTGATCTTCGATTCCGTTTCGCGGCCCATGTCGCCATAAGCGATATTGGCGGCCACCGTGTCATTGAATAGCGCCGTCTCCTGGGACACCAGTGCGATATTGGCGCGTAGACTGTTTAGCGTAAGGCTTGCCAGATCATGGCCATCGAGCAGAACCCTACCCTCCGTGGGATGAAAGAAACGCGGCACCAGATTCGCAAGAGCGGCCTTGTCGCGCTCGGACAGCCCCACCAGCGCGACCATCTCGCCGGGTCGTATGGTCAGCGTGATGTCCCGCAGCGCGGGATCGGCGTTGAGACTTGCTTGGTCGGAGATTGCAGGACTGTGGCGGAAACTGACATGCTCGAATTGCAACTCTCCCCGCGCACGGTTGATGGCGATCGTTCCCGCATCGGGCTCGGTCTCCTGATCCAGCAGCGAAAATATACTGTCAGCGGCGGGCAGCCCACGTCGCCACAAAACATTTACACCGGCAATGCGTTTCAACGGCGCATTCAGCAACAGCATGGCCAGGATGACGGAGACGAAACCGCCTACCGTGATTTCATTGGCAGAAGCTTGCCGGGCGGCAAGATATAACAGGATCGCCAACGCAATGGCGGTGCTCAATTGTACCAGTGGGACGCTGAAAGCTGCAACGGCGGCCTGTCTCACGGTAAAACTGTGCACCCGGCCCGCCTCCTCCCCCATACGACGGGTTTCGTATCGCTGACCGCCATAGAGCCTGACCACCTTATGGTTTTCGATGGCTTCCTTTACTACCTGATTGATACTATCCACCGTTTCTCGTGCTTCCCGTTCTATTCCTTGTAACCGCTTGCTAAACGACCGCATGATCAGGAGGATCACGGAGGTCATCAATAATGCCGGCACCGAAAGCTTCCAGTTGAGATAAAGCATCCACCCCAGCAATCCGATAACGGCAAACGTGTCCTTCACCATCACGGTTATTGCATCGACGACGGCGTGAACGAGCTGGGTAATGTCGGACGTGAGTCTGGAAACGAGATTGCTACCAGGCTGATCGGCATAGTAGCAAGCAGGCAGCGCCAATAACTTATTGAACATCTCCGCTCGCAAATCCACCGCCAGTTTGCTGCCTAACCAATTGATCGCATAGGTGCTGATATAACCTGCCGCCCCGCGCGCCGTAAATAATACAATGACGGCCAGCAGGACCAACTGCATCGACTCCATATCCTTGTTGACCAACGCGCCATCCAGCATCGGCACCGCCAACGCGGCTATCATCGGCGTGGTTGCCGCCATCACCATCATGCCCGTCAGCGAAAGTGCGAGCACCTCCCAATAGGGGACAATATATTTCATCAGACGCGAACATAGCTGGCGACTGGTCATGATTGATGTATTTTGCGTGGATGAAAAAGTGAAACACTAGCCCGAAATCAGCCGACTTTAGCAGTGTGGGAGTGAGTAGGCAATGTGCTGGCATTGCGGCGGCGGCCCACGACCTCATCAAGGCTCACGATCGCATTACGCTAACCAAAGCGATCAGAAAGTATGCGAGATACTGGCCCAAACCGTCCGGGGAATGCCATTGAACCCGACTGCGGGCTGGTATTCCTTGTCGAAAAGGTTATCAATCTGGACTCGCAAAGCGGGCCCTTGCCGGATCTTGTATGACGCGCTAAAGCCCGCGATGATCATTGCCGGCAGCTTGTGAATATTTTCATTGTCGTCATACCTCTCGCCCTCGCCCCTTGCTATTGCCTCCGCTGCAAAGTTTCCCGATGCGTACCTCATGACCACGGTACCGAATACTTTGGACCTGCGGGGAAGAATGGTATTGAGCTGTTGGTTGCGGGGGTCCTGGATAGTCACATTCGTCCGCATCGCCCACCTCCTGCCGATCGGCTGGATTCCGGTAAATTCGAACCCGTCAATCCGGGCTTCGGAGATATTCTCCACCTGTGAGAATATCCGATTTATAACAATGGCATCCTTGATCGTATTGATGAAATAGCCAATACGATAGCTTGCGCCACCCGCGTTATATGATATAAACGCCTCGTGCATCCGGCCGCGCTCGGGTTTAAGGTTCGGATTGCCTCCAAACCCGAAAGTCATCGGAAAATAGAGATCATTGAAAGTCGGCGCCTTGAACGACGACGAGGTGATGGCGCCCACGCGCCATGATTCGCCCAGCTTGCGCGCCAGGGAAAGCGAATAAGTGTCATAGTTTCCAAACTGACTGTTCTCATCATGGCGGAACATGCCTTCCACCACATGCCGATCGGAATTCAATTGCGCTCCCAGGAACCCCGCGACGTTAGTCCTGCTCGTGGCGGCGAACTTCGTGGTGCTCGTTACCCCCTGAATTTCATGGTCCATTCCGGCAAAAATCCGGCCAATTTTCATTTTCTTCTCCAATTGCACCGTCGCCTGGAGGGAGTGGCTATTGAATATAGCGGGGAAGGCTCCTCGCACAGTGGATCGATCAAGAGAGCCGCCATATGTGGCCATAATGCTGAAATCACGGGGAAGGAAGTAGATACCTCTAAGGTTCGCCATGGAGATCGACTGCACATTCAGGTCGGCGGTTACAGGTGATCCATCGAATGAAGTCTTGACTTCGGAGCCCAAAGCGGTAGCTTCCACCTGGAAATTCGGTGTTATCCATCCCCCAGCCTTGGCTACGACCCCCAGGCGTTTCCGAGGATCGTTATCCGGATTAAAGGCAAAAGGATTATTCGCGTTCGTCGCGGACCCCTGGCGGATAATATCCTGTACCACTCGAATCCCCGCGTAGTATGAGTCTCCCCGCATTCCGAAGCTCCCGGCGGCCCGCTCCGAAAATCTCGACCCCCCCCCCGCTGAAAGCATGACCCCTTACGGTATGTCGAAATTTCCTCATA
>JAKDLC010000292.1 GCA_030453055.1 Nitrosospira sp. | reverse complement strand
TTTTGTTCGGCGAGAACTCTTAAAATTTGCTCCTGTTCTGTTGTCCAGGGTTTGCCGGAATTGACCGGCTGCCGCTGTCGTCTATTGCGTTGTCGTCTTTCGTTTTGCCTTTTTTGATATTTCTGTGACGCCGTTTCCACGGGAACTTGTTCTTGAGGCAGATCCGGCTTGCAAATCCCCGATACTATCTGCAGAGCCCTTTGTCGAATGGAATCAGACAATTCCTGGGATAATCCGCCCTTGGATAGAGTTTGAAGCAGACCGGCAAGCTCTTTCCGGGTATGGGACGGCAGGGTCGTGATAAATGCTTCGAGGAGGTAATGAGAGCTGTGAAGTTCCTCAAGTGAAGGGCTTGATAGCTGTTGCCTTTGTTTAACAATATTCATAGGTTGGCTCGGCTTCTCCGATTTTATGTCCAAAAACTATGATCCTGACAGCCATTATGAATAATCCGGCGAGCGCTGTTATCTGAACCGGCGCTGAATGTTCCGTAATGGATATGGATTATTTGACTGAGTCTGGATCGCAGGAATTTGGCGCCGACTTTCCTGTTCACAGTGAACGCTCTATACAGCATTCTTCTTATTGAGTACAATTGTAACAATAAGTTGTTAATATAACGTATTGATAAATAGAAATAAAATAGCGTTCCGAACGCGCCCGGATGGTGAAATTGGTAGACACAAGGGACTTAAAATCCCTCGGACTTAATCGTCCATGCCGGTTCGATTCCGGCTCCGGGCACCAATAAAAACAAACACTTATGCTCGTTTCTTATCGCTGGATTTAGTCGTATCAGGCAGCGGTGGTGCGGATTCTTTTTGTGCCGGCAGTCCCATGATTAGCCATTTTACCCTTCTCAAGGTACAGTCCAGACTTTTCCGATACCATTTCCTCCCGCCAAACCTCGACTAAAGGGGCGTCCCCTCTATCACGCTGTATGCTGATTTAGTCGGAACGATTCTGGTCAACCTGAAGCCCGATCGTTCGAATAGCTCACGATATTCTGCTTCGGTGCGCTCATAGGAGTGGAGTAGTACCAGCATTTCCAGATCGAGCAACTTGCCAAGCGATGGTACATTACCTTCCGGGATGACTATTTCGACAACCAGGAGCTTACCGTTTTCCGGCATTTTCCGATGACAGTTCTGGAGGATGGCTGATGCGCGTTCATTGTTCCAGTCATGGATGATGTGCTTCATGATATAGGCGTCCCCGCCCGCCGGAACCGATACAAAGAAATCGCCCCCGACCGCGTCGCAGCGCTCTGCAAGGCCGCGTGCTTCGATGGCCTCTTTTGTTCCTGCAATGACGGAAGGCGCGTCGATGAGGGCCCCGCTCATTTGCGGATATTTTTCCAGAATCGAGGAAAGAAGCATGCCATGGCCGCCTCCTACATCGACAAGCCGGTTGATCCCTGTGAAGTCATAGCCATCTGCGACCGCCGCGCTGGCCGCAGTACTGAGACTGGTCATGGCATCATTGAAAATCTGGGCTGGCGCCGCATTCTCGCCCAGATAATCAAAGTAGGCCTTGCCGTAGATTCTCTCGAACGCGGGCTGTCCGGTTTCGGCGCTTCCAAAAAGATCGCCCCATGCACGCCAGTGCCAATCCGCTCCGATGAAAATTGAAAAATCGCGCAGGCTCTCGGGTGTATCGCTCTGCAACGGTTTGGCCAGCGGAGTCAGCCGAAAGCGTCCCGCATCGTCCTCCGCGAAAATACCGACGCTGGCAAGCGCACGCAGGATGCGATAGAGCGGACGTGCCTGGGTACCGGTTGCTTGCGCAAGTTCATCTGCGTTTTTCGCTCCATCTTTGAGCAAATCAGCCAAGCTAAGCCTTGCCGCGACAGAAATAGCCTGAGTAGTCATAAACCCGAAGATCATCTGCATCAGTTGCGCTGCCGGTGGAATTTCCGCAGAAACTTGCTGAGCCTCGTCCTGTGACATTTTTTTTCCTTTTTATGATGGGGTTAAAAGCTTATTGCGTCATTCCTGCGCAATCATCACGCGAATTTATGAAACATCCGGGATAGGCGAGGTAATGCGTAGCGTAGCCTATCTCCGGCAGACTGCCGGGAAAAATATTTTCATTCAACCCTAAAGTTTCCCGCGGTAGGGCCGTTGACTGAAACATGTCTGCATAATCCAATCGTAACAGCAACGGCGACATCCGTTCCGCCGGGCCGGGGTCTATGTCCCGCGGTTCTTCTTGAGCGTCCGCGTAGGAAATGTTCCTACACGGAAACTCGACCATTTCCGACGCGTAAATCGGAAGGATTCCGGTTTTTTGCCGCTATCCGGCTGTGCACAATGGAGCCCTCACACAAACGGGGGCGAGAAATGAAAGCTAACGAACTGACGACCGAAATCAAGGAACTCAACCTGACGTATCTGATGCTGGCCAAGCAGATGGTGCATGCCGATAAGGATATGGCGATTTTCCGCTTGGGGATCAGCAAGGACATCGCTGAAATATTGGCGGTTCTGACGCCAGGCCAAATCCTTAAGTTGTCCAACTCCAACATGATGCTGTGCCGCATACGCTTCGACGATAGCCTGGTGTTTGGCATGCTTGCCAATTACAGCAAGGAAAAGACAATGGTGCAATCCCATGCAACCATCCTGATGGCTGGCCAGTCGGCTGAAGAAATTGCCTGAATCGCCGAATACCGAAGGATATCATCATGCGTAGAAAAAGTGTCGTGTCGGAAGCCAAGGAGATTCAGATCGCAATCGAGATGATTAATCTGGGTGCGCGTCTGCAATTACTGGAGAGCGAAACCAGCCTGAGCCGCGAGCGGCTCATCAAACTCTACAAGGAATTGAAAGGCGCTTCCCCCCCCAAAGGAATGCTGCCATTTTCCGCCGACTGGTTTATAACCTGGCAGCCCAATATCCATTCCTCCGTATTTATCGATATCTATCGTTACCTGATTGCGCACGCCGAATGCCGAGGCGTCGCCGCCGTTGTCAAAAGCTACAAGCTTTATCTGGAGCACTGCCAGACGGGCGAAATGGAACCGGTATTGAGCCTGACACGGGCCTGGACGTTGGTGCGCTTCTTCGATGGTGGAATGCTGCTAACCACACCTTGCACCCGATGCGGCGGACATTTTGTGGTGCATACCAATGATTTGTATAACCGTTACGTGTGCGGACTGTGCCACACCCCCTCGCGCGCCGGTAAAACCGGCAAATACCGGGCGGCCGCGCTCGCGGCGATAGCGGCCTAGCAACGCAGCGGCCGATTGTTTCCCCTTTGCCGGTGGCTGGGAGTTCTTCCCTCCACCGGTTTTTCTTTGTGCGCCCAGCATGGGCGCACTCTTGTGGGTGAAAGTCCCACCGTAAGTTGATCACAGCGAACGAA
>JAKDLC010000291.1 GCA_030453055.1 Nitrosospira sp. | reverse complement strand
CGAAACAAAAGACCAGCAAGGGCGCGCGTCAATTTATGAAACATCCGGGTTTAAAGCACGTAACGGGACAAATCCTCACTTTGGGACAAGCTGTCGAGCCGTTCGTCCACGTAGGTGGCGTCTATGATGATCGTATCGCCGCCATGTTTTGCGGCATCGAAGGAGATCTCTTCCAGAAGTTTTTCCATCACGGTGTAAAGACGCCTGGCGCCGATGTTCTCGGTTTTTTCGTTGACCGCAAAGCCAATCTCCGCGAGACGTTTAACCGCGTCGGGCGTGAATTCCAGCTTGATTCCCTCCGTTCCCAATAGCGCCTCGTATTGGCGTGTCAGACAAGCATCGGTGTTGGTGAGGATTTGTACAAAATCGTCAGCGCTGAGACTTGTCAGTTCCACGCGAATGGGAAAGCGCCCCTGCAATTCGGGAATGAGATCGGAAGGCTTGGCGAAGTGAAATGCGCCGCTGGCGATGAACAGAATATGATCGGTTTTGATCATGCCGTATTTGGTGGAAACCGTGGTGCCTTCCACCAGCGGCAGCAAATCCCGCTGTACGCCTTGACGCGATACGTCCGCACCCGAAGTTTCGGAGCGACTTGTAATTTTATCGATTTCGTCCAGGAATACGATGCCGTTCTGCTCAACGTTCTCCACCGAGCCCAGCTTCAGCTCTTCATCATTGACGAGTTTGGATGCCTCTTCATCGGTAATGAGCTTCATTGCCTCACGGATGCTCAGCTTACGGGTCTTTTTTCTTTCTCCCCCCAGATTCTGGAACATACCTTGAATTTGCGTGGTCAGTTCCTCCATCCCCGGAGGGGCGAAGATTTCCATGTGAGTAGGGGTTGCCGCCACTTCGATTTCGATTTCTTTGTCGTTGAGCTCGCCTTCGCGCAGTTTCTTGCGAAATTTCTGCCGAGTGGCATTGTCGGCCTCGGCAACTTCCATTGGTGAACCCATCTCCCTCGCGGGGGGGAGCAATACGTCGAGGATGCGCTCTTCAGCATGATCTTCCGCGCGAGCTCGCATTCTTTGCGTTTCCTGTTCACGGGACTGCTTGATGGCGGATTCGACCAGATCGCGAACGATGGAGTCCACATCGCGTCCGACATAACCCACCTCTGTGAACTTGGTTACTTCCACCTTAATAAACGGGGCATCGGCGAGTTTCGCCAGGCGGCGTGCGATTTCGGTCTTGCCAACCCCGGTGGGACCAATCATCAGGATATTTTTTGGCGTGATTTCCTGCCGCAGAGGATCCGCCACCTGCTGTCTGCGCCAGCGGTTTCTGAGCGCAATGGCCACGGAGCGCTTGGCGGCATCCTGGCCGATGATGTGTTTGTCCAGCTCGTGGACGATTTCCTGTGGGGTCAGTTGGGACATGGTTTCACGTTACTCCAGAACCTCGATTACATGGTTCTGATTAGTATAGATACACAAGTCGCCCGCGACGGTAAGCGACTTCTTGACGATTTCCAGCGGCGTCAGATCGGTATTCTCCAGAAGCGCGCGCGCGGCGGAATGAGCGTAAGAGCCGCCGCTGCCGATCGCCGCCAGCCCCAGCTCAGGCTCGATCACATCACCCGAGCCTGTGATGATGAGCGTAATGGTCGGGTCCGCCACGACCAGCATCGCCTCCAGCCGGCGCAAAATGCGATCGGTACGCCAATCCTTCGCCAACTCCACCGCCGAACGCATGAGGTGTCCCTGATGCTTCTCAAGCTTACTTTCAAAACGTTCGAACAAGGTAAAAGCATCGGCCGTGCCGCCTGCAAATCCCGCGAGAATTTTGTCATGATAGAGCCTGCGCACCTTGCGGGCGCTAGCCTTGGCCACGATAGCGCCTAGCGTTACCTGGCCATCGCCTCCAAGTGCGACCTGAGTGCCGCGCCGCGCCGAAAGTATGGTGGTGCCGTGATAGTCTGGCATGAGTTAGTGCGAGGTGATGGAGAGCGGAGATTATACCTAAATCCGGCAGTTGACCGCTCATTTTTCACTCATTTTTACCCTTGGTGCCGTGGGCCGCAATGACCTTTCGCCCCGCTTCAACTTCATCTTTTTGGTGCGTTGCGACAGAGAGTTTGCGCTGATTCGCCAAGAAAACCCAAACTGTGCGTTTAGTATCTTTATGCCGGGTTCAACTCTTCTTCTTTGCTCGCGGATGAGCCGCGTCGTAGACTTTTGCCAAATGCTGAAAATCAAGATGAGTATAAATCTGTGTCGTGCTGATACTGGCGTGCCCCAGCATTTCTTGCACCGCGCGCAAGTCGCCGCTGGACTGCAACACGTGGGAGGCAAACGAATGCCGCAGTATGTGAGGGTGGATATTGATGCTGATACCCTGCCGCTTTGCCTGAATTTTCAGTCGCTGACTGATCGAGCGCGGGCTGATATTTTTGCCGTACCGGGACAGGAACAATGCGGTTTCTCCGGGTTTCACCAGAGTCTGGCGCTGTTTCATCCATTCGCGCAAGACTTGCATGGCCTGGGTGCCTACGGGCACTATGCGGGTCTTGCCGCCTTTGCCGGTAACACGCGCCGTGCCATCGGAAAAACTCACATCCTCCGGTTTCAGGCCGGTAAGTTCCGCCAGCCTCAACCCCGACGAGTAGCACAGCTCGAACATCGCCTTGTCCCGCAACGCCATCAAGTCATCGTCGACTGCGAATTCCAGCAGCTTCGCGGCCTCGTCGGGTGAGAGCGTGCGGGGCAGCGTCCTCGGCGACTTTGGCGCATGTATCCCGGCGCAGGGATTGCAAATGTAGCCGTGATCCCGCGTCAGATAATGGTAGAAGCCGCGCCATGCCGATAGCGTTCTGGCCAGACTTCTGCCGGAAAACCCCTTTGCGTGAAGCTGGGCGACAAACCGGCGAATGTGATGAATCTGCAGTTCGTCAAGCGACGTTCCTTTCGCAAGATTCATCAATACGGCAATATCACGCGCATAACTCTCGCAAGTAAGCGGCGACAAGCGCCGTTCATCGGCAAGGTGGGATAGATAGGCAGAGGCAAGTGCGGCCAAGTGTCCACCGGGTGGCATGCCAACCTTTACTGCCGGGTCATCATCGAGAATTCGCACTCGCACTCACACTCATTATTCGGCTTTCTCCAGTTTTTCAGCCAGACTGTACCGTTTCAGTGCGGCGCTTATCAGCTCGCCAAGCCGCGTCAGGTAAATCGTTCCCATTTCCGGATAGAACCGCTGTGGTTCTTCGCTCCCCATTACCAATAGACCGATGGTTTGCCCGGATCGCAGAGATATCATGGCAAACGAGCGCAGACGAGCGGCATCCTCCCCGAACCAGTTGTTGATTTCATCCAACACGTGCGAGCCGCAATACGGATGCAGCAGACTTTCGGCCACGGTGTGA
>JAKDLC010000290.1 GCA_030453055.1 Nitrosospira sp. | reverse complement strand
TACCAATAAAATCAATGAGTTACGAGCGAAGTCCGACAGGCTCCTAGTCCTAGTATCAGGGAGCTTTCATTAACTTGCGGAGGATTTACCATGAAAAAATATGCGGTATCGAGAATCGGAATAGCGCCTTCCATGGTGATGGGCACAATGACCGCGCTGGTTGCGCTGGCTATTGGCATATACCTGTGAATCATTCCCGGTTTTTGTGTTTATGCAGGATGGGTGGAGTGAAGCGCAACCCGACATTTGATCATGATTTAATGTGTTGTTCAATTTGATGTGTTGTTCAATTTGAGTTCTGATGGGTTTCGCTACGCTCCACCCATCCTACTTCAATTTGAGTTCTGATGGGTTTTGCTACGCTCCACCCATCCTACTGAAAATCGCATGGATAGGAGACTAATATGAAGAAGGCATTTCTGATACTTGCGCTGCCGATTACAATGGCATACGCCGCCTCAAGTTTCGCCGGAAAGGAAGAGAAGGTTCAATGGTCCCAGGTTCCGCCCGTGGTTCAGAAAACCATCAAGGAACACTCGGGCGGGGGGAAAATCGTGGAAATCGAGAAGGAAACCGAGACCAAGGACGGCAAACCGGTTACGGTTTATGAAGCCACGATAAACACCCCTGATAACAGGAAATTCGAAGTCGAAGTGCGTGAAGACGGCAAGCTTGTCAAGATCGATTATTGATCCTTTCTGCCTGCCGTGCAGGAGTATGTCACGGATCGGTTGTACCGGCTTGTGGATGAGGCCGGCATGACGAGTCGCCGGGATATGACGCTGGCGAGGAAGCGTTGGTGTGTCATCCAGCGTAATCCTGCCGGCTTGTTTGATTATTCAGTTATTTAATTCATAAAGGAGACATCATGAATTTCCCAACCCATTTGAAACGCCGAACCACTCAGGCTTTGGTGTTTGCCGGCGCCTTGGCCCTGGCGAGCGCCGGTCATGCCCAAGGCTATGACTCCAAAGACCATGGTTCCGGCTCCGCATCGGGCCAAATGCCGAAGGATGAATATCACCGGAACGTGAAGGAAAAGGACCCGCATAAAGGTGCGCAAAGGGAAAAGCTGGAAAGCCACGTGGAAGGAGCGAAAAAGCGGGACGATGCGCAAAAGTTGGACCCGGGCAAGTACGTACCCGGCTCGCCCGCCAATAAGCCGCCCGCCAAGTGATTCCGGATTTCAGTGTTAAGTGCGGGGAGCGGAAACGTACCCCGCACTGTTTTCAGCACTTGTCAGCTTGCACCGCCGGACATCTCGCGACAAGTCTGCGCACAGTCGCGGCAGGTTTCGACGCACTCATCCATGCCGCCCACCTGCTCGCAGCTGTCGGCGCAGGCTTCGCAGATTTCGGCGCAAACGGAGCAGACCCGTCCGGAGAAATCCGAACCGCTCAGCATGACGTTGGCTGAAACCTGACAGATCTCCGCGCAGTTCATCATCAGGCGGAAGTGCCCGGCCTCGACGTGCTTGCCGCCTGTTTCCAGGCAGTGCTTCATGGCCGTTTCCAGGCAGGTCTGGTGGCATTGGACGCAGGTGTCGATACAGGATTGCATGTCGTAATCAGAACTCATAATGGTCTCCTTGTTGATTGATCAGCGATTTGGCCTTGAGGGTTCGCCGAAGGCGAAGCCGGTGCCAATGCGTACTGTGGGTGTCACGCGCAACGAAGTCTGTGCGGAAACCGGCATAAGTCCTTTTCCGGATTCAACAAGCGCACCATGATGTGGTCGCACCATTCCGCGTGACTGCAACTTTCCCTACCCAAAAACCACACACTTCATCCCGTCAACCGCCAATTCAGGTCAGTCGCTTCATCCCTATGCGCGCTGTCGCACAGAAGTGATTCCGATTTGAGCCTATAAAGTCATAACAAGATAAAAAAATCGGCCGGGGTAAAAGGACGAATGAGGCAGGAGTCATAGTTGATGGATAAGAGCATGGATGTGCGTGACTTCCTTAGAAAACGGGCGGATGAGCGCGGGAAAGCCTTGACGCAGTCAAACAGGGCGCTGCGAGCCCAGATTTCGGAGCGTGAACGGATCGAGGAAGCATTGCGGGAGGCCCAGTCTCGGCTCGACGCCGAGCTTTCTTCCCTGAACCACCTGCATGAGCTCAACTCGCGTCTGATCGATGCGCCGGATTTGCCGTCTGCACTGAAAGAAATCCTGGAAGCCGCGGTTGCTTTGCTTGCGGCCGATATGGGAACGATTCAGTTGTATGATCCGGTAAATAAAACCTTGACGATTGCCGCCCACCACGGCTTTGAACAGGATTTTCTCGATCACTTTCGGACGGTCGATGCAGACGGAGACGCCGCTTGCTCACGCGCACTCGCCGGTCACCGGCGGGTGGTGGTCGAGGATGTGCAGACGGACGAGCGATATGCGATCCATCGCGTTGCCGCCGCCGACGCCGGCTATCGGGCGGTCCAGTCCCCGCCATTGTTCAGCCGTGATGGAAAGCCGCTTGGCATGCTGTCCACGCATTTTCGATCTCCCAACGCACCGGCCGAACCCGAACTGAAAATGCTCGATCTGTATGCGCGGCAGGCGGCCGATTTCGTCGAGCGACGGCTCATCACCGAGCGGTTGCAGGAGGCGGACCGGCGTAAGGATGCGCTTATCGCCACGCTTTCGCACGAATTGCGCAATCCGCTCGCAGCGATCGACAGCGCAGCCCGGCTGATGCAGTCGCCGGGACTCGACGGCGGACAATGCGAATTCGCGGCGCAGGTGGTGCAACGCCAATGCGCCGCAATGAAGATTTTATTGGATGATCTCTTGGATGTCTCGCGCCTGACGCCGGGGCAGACGACTCATGCGGGCCTGTCTCCGGCGGTGGAGACGCCCGCCGCACGTTCGCATCTGTCGACGCATCTGTCGATAGTCGCGCCGGCGCCGGCACAGCGCCCTTGTCCGGATGCTGAATCCGGTGCAACGCATGCCAAGAGGAAATATCGGATACTCGTCGCGGACGACAACACGGCGGCTGCGGCCGCAATTTCCTTGTTATTGCAACGCGAGGGGCATAAGACAAAGGCCGTTTACGATGGCCGCGCAGCCCTGGAGGAAGCGGCGCGATTTCTGCCCGACATCGCGCTATTGGATATCGGCATGCCCTATCTCAATGGCTATGAAGTGGCGCGCGAAATCCGGGCGGCTTCATGGGGAGCGAACATGCGCCTGTTTGCGGCCACCGGCTGGGGACAGGAAAAGGACAAGATGCTTGCCAAGGAGGCCGGGTTTGATGTTCATATGACGAAGCCGATCGATTTCAGGCAATTATTGGCGCTTATCGAAGAGCATGGCGGAACTCGGTTTTGATGGGTTGCGCTTGGCTCCACCCATCCTACGCCCACCGACT
>JAKDLC010000289.1 GCA_030453055.1 Nitrosospira sp. | reverse complement strand
CTTGATGAAAAACTGTATCAATTTTAAATCGCTGTTGACATATCTGAAGTTCAATCCGACCTTCCCGGCTGGTTCCGCTCATTTTCTCGGCCCGGACCACCTCGCAACCGGCGGCGCGCAGCGCTTGTTCCTGCAGAGCGAAGTCCTGATCGCTGGTCGAAACACGAGCATATCCGTAGAGCGCCATAGATCAGGATCGTCTCGTTAGCCTTTAGAGCCTCAGACAATGCCATACCGGAAATAGCAAAACAACCCTATTGAGACAAAAAATGCGTCTCATTATGGTGACCCGCTTGGGTATACCATAGCGATACAGTTTTCCGTATATTTTTGAACGGGCTGGAAGGACAATGTTAGCGCCAGAATTCAGCCTGTCGTAAAACAGGATGTTTTCCGACACTCGCCATGATTGTTATTTTACCTGAACAGATATAAACTGTGTGCGTGGTCGATAGAGAAAAACCGCTCGAATGGATAGCGAGCAGCTACAAGGATTTGATGGCATTGCCGCCTGACGTGCGAAGGCGTTTGGGTTACGCGCTATCACTGGCGCAGACGGGCGACCGAGACGACGCGGCAAAGGTGCTCAAGGGCTTCGGCGGCGCTGGCGTGCTTGAGATTGTCGAAGACGATGCTGGCGGCACGTACCGCGCCGTCTACACGGTGAAGTTCGCGGAAGCGGTATTTGTCCTGCATTGCTTCCAGAAGAAGAGCAAGCGCGGGATCGCCACGCCGAAGGAAGACATGGACATCATTCGCGCTCGGCTGAAGGTGGCCGAGGCACTGGCACAGGAGCTACGAAATGCAAAAGCGAATCATTGAAGGCGTCGAGGTTCAACGCAGTTCGGGCAACGTCTACGCCGACCTTGGGTTGCCCGATGCAGAAAAGCTCAAAATCAAAACCGGCCTGGTGATCGAGATCAGGAAGGCGATGCGCACCCTCGGGTTGACGCAACAAGCGGCAGCCAAGCGCATGGGCATCCCTCAACCAAAGGTGTCGGGGATGATGCGCGGCGACTTCACCAACCTGTCTGAGCGCAAGCTGATGGACTGTTTGAATCGCCTCGGCTACGACATCGAAATCAAGGTGCGGCCAGCGGCCGAGCCGGTCGGGCATCTGACGCTTGCGACCGCTTGACCCCGGACGCCATGAGGTTGCGCCCCTCTATTATTGATAAAATAGGTTATCAATAATAGAATGGCGGAATGAGCACATCCGATTTTCCAATTTCAGCGCCTCCTTCCAGCCGGCTTTTAAGTGCCGCCGACTTCCATCGCCTGGCTGAAGTTCCGCTGGTGATCGAATGGTTTGCCAACATCGACAATCCGCAAACGCGGCGCGCCTATCGAAATGCCCTTGAAGATTTCATGAAGTTTACCGGTATCGAGCGCCCGGATGAGTTTCGGGAAATTTCCCGTGCCCACATCATCGCTTGGCGGGATGATTTGAAATATCGGGAACTGAGCGGCACGACGATCCGGCATCGCCTGGCGGCGTTGTCCTCATTGTTCGAATATCTGTGCGACAAGAATGCCGTGACCCATAACCCGGTTAAAGGAATCAAACGACCCTCAGTAGAGGGATATCTGGGAAAGACCCCGGCCATCAGTGATTACCAGGCGCGAGGGCTATTGGAAGCCCCGAAGAATGTGTCGCTCAAGGATAAGCGCGATCGTGCCATTCTGGCCACGCTGCTCTATCACGCACTGCGGCGTGAAGAATTATGTAAGTTGTTGGTCAAGGATTTCAAGCATGAGCGGCGTGGGGTCGCCCATCTCAAGGTTTCGGGCAAAGGTGGAAAGACACGCTATATTCCGCTGCATCCGGCTGCAGGTGGACTTGTCCTGGATTATCTGGAAGCGTCAGGTCATGGGTTTGACCTTGCCGGCGCCCTCTTCCGGCCCATTCGCAATAATCGAATGGGTACCCTACACACGGCCATTACCGCCGATATGATTTATAAATTGGTACGTAAGTATTCTATTGCCCTAGGCTTCAAGATCGGTGCTCACGCGCTACGCGCGACCGCAGCGACCAACGCACTGGATCATCAGGCTGATATCGCAAAGGTGCAGGAGTGGCTCGGGCATGCCAATATCGCCACTACTCGGCTTTATGATCACCGCAAGACTCGGTCGGAGGATAGTCCGACGTTTAAGGTAAGTTATTAGAATTGCACTTCTAATCTAGGATCGTCTGCTTAAAGCGAAAGTGCTTCCGCAACAAAAATAACTGAACGTAGAAGTTCTTCCAGCAATAGACTTATCTTACTCGGGGCGGCGGATTCGACCCGCATTTCTGTGTATATTGATTTGTTAGGACCTCGACCGCTCCCCTCAGAGCCGGCCTGGCACCAAACCTATCGAGTTGTAGCGCAAGCTGTGCGCATTGGGCTTCCCGAACGTCATCCTGTTGACTGCGAATACCCGGCTCCACGCCTGTCGGTGGTTCGCCCGAAAAACTAAGCTGCTCGAAGCCATCGGAAAGAGTAGCGCGCATTGAGCCATTAGTTAACACGGAATAGACCGCGGGATGGGGCGTACCATATTCGACGGCAATTGTGCGTCCTGTATAGTTGCCGATACCCGTCCTCGTCTTGCCTCCGATATCCCACGTGAATCGATATTGCCAGTTGCCGAGTCGCGTGACAATACATACGCCCGAGTATTCGCGAAACCCCTTCTTTCCTTGCACGCGATATGTTCCCTCCAGGAGGCGTTGTTGGTCATCGGGCTGATCTGCATTTGACGGTGACGCGTCGGCCAGGGCCGTCCGAAAGAAATTCGGTATTGAGCCTCTGGGGCATTTATATGCAGCCCGCGCGGCGAAGTTACCATCCCTTAATGCCTCTTGCATCCCTCCCAGTGCCGTGAGAGAAGCAAGCAAATGGTGCCGCTTCGATGGCGATGATTCCATGTCGAACGAGCGCGCAAAACATGTACAGTCCTGAGCCGAATTTTCACGATACTGCTTGCAGATGTCGCCCGCTGATGGCAGAGGACCGGCTATGGCAGGATCGCTCAACATGCGCTCCGCGTTCTCCATCCAGCGCTGATGTTTCGGTTTTGAGCAACCACGGCTATGATAAAGACGATCCGCATCTTCGGCACCGTCTGCCCTCTCCACAAAAAGTTTGTCTTCGGTGACCACGCCCAATCTGAAGTAGCTGCCGTCCAAGCTATGGCTACTATCGGCGGGTTGCACGAGATAGACCAATGCATCCTTCGTGGACTCAAGTGCCGAAAGAGGGATAGCAGGACAGCGATTATGGAACGTACTGAGCAAAGCCCCCAAGTACACACGAGATCGGTAGGCTGGGATCTGATCGAACGTAGACCAATTGCCGGCTAGTGTTTAATTGCATTAATAGCCATAATTAACTATGATACCTCCATTGTGGTC
>JAKDLC010000288.1 GCA_030453055.1 Nitrosospira sp. | reverse complement strand
CAAAGCATCGAACTGATCGCCAACGTCAGCAAAATACTGGCCGACAATGCCATCGCCGGCTTCACCGTCAACGAAGCACACATCAACGAAGCGCTGTCGAAAAACCCCATCCTCGTCACCGCCTTGAACGCTGTCATCGGCTACGACAAGGGCGCCGCCATCGCCAAACAGGCCTACAAGGAAGGCCGCCCGGTCAAGGAACTGGCGCTGGAACAAACCGACCTCAGCGAAGCCGAACTCGACCGCCTGCTCGACCCCGCCGAACTCACCAAAGGCGGCATCGGCAAATAACGCCACAACGTCCAAACCACCCGTCATCGCGGAATCGCCCCAGCGATATCCGGGATCCACGGACTGAATCAGGCTCGTAGCCTGCCGCTCCCTGAACCCCTCTCCCCATCGCGGGAGAGGACCGGGCAGCGGGGCATCCGAACCACCCGTCACCCCGGAATCCCACACCCAAATTACCCGTCATCCCGGAAGCGCCCCAGCGATATCCGGGATCCACGGACTGAATCAAGCTCGCCACCGCGCCCACGCCCCACCTGTCGCAACCCAACCCCCACAAACCAAAATCAAAAATCCAACGGACTAACCACCCCGTGCCCACCACGCTTCAATACATGCGTGTACAACATCGTCGTCTGCACGTTCTTGTGCCCCAACAACTCCTGCACCGTGCGAATATCACTACCACGTTGCAGCAAGTGCGTCGCGAAAGAGTGGCGCAGCGTATGACAACTGGCCTTTTTGTTGATGCCGGCTTTGTGCACAGCCGTTTTCATGGCGCGCTGCAGATTTTTCTCACTCACATGATGGCGGCGTGTTACGCCAGAGCGCGGATCCACAGATAGCCGGCTGGACGGGAAGACGAACTGCCAAGCCAGTTCCTTGGCCGCGTTCGCATACTTTACGCCCAGCGCATTTGGCAAATATACCGAGCCGTAACCTGCTCGCAGATCATCACTGTGCAGGGTCGCCACTGTTTCGATTTGAATGCGCAATGCCGGCGCTATGCGTTCCGGCATCGGAGTAACACGGTCTTTCGCCCCCTTGCCGCCGCGCACCATTATTTGTTGATACTCGAAATCAACATCCTTTACCCGCAGGCGTATCGCCTCCATAAGCCGCAGGCCGGAGCCGTATAACAACGACGCCATCAGGCGATTCGTGCCTTCCAAGTGGCTCAATACCTGAGCCACTTCCTGAACGCTTAATACTTCTGGCAATCGTTGCGGTCGCTTTGCGCGGACAACATTATCCATCCATGGCAGGTCGACACCAAGTACCTCGCGGTAAAGATACAACAGCGCATTTAAAGCCTGATTCTGCGTTGAGGCAGCGACGTGTCGATCAACCGCCAGATGCGTCAAAAAAGACTCGATTTCCGGTTTGCCAATATCCTTGGGGTGGCGTTTGCCATGAAAAAGGATGTAACGTCGAATCCAGCCGAGGTATGTTTTCTCTGTACGCAGGCTGTAGTGCGCGACGCGCATCTTGTCTCGTACCTCGTCAAAGAGCTTTTTCGGGCGCTTGTTCGATGTCGTCATTTCTGACTCGATATTTGATGCCTATAATGAAATTATTAACACAAAAACGTTTGCATGTGTAGAATTAAGTATTGATATGCGACGAAAGATGTTTTATGTTATATCTACATAAAGTCGTAGACTAAGCGTTGGGCCGTATGCTTAGGTTCGGCAGAATTTAGTACTCTTCGTGAGGCACTTTGCCATCACAAGAATTGAGGGGGTCATAGCAGTAATGAATAATCAAGTAAATGCAGCCGTCGAAGAAAGCCCGGAGTTAAAAATGCGGGTGAACGTTGGAGAGCGGCACCGGGTTATGCGAAGTGATGTAACGCGCGGTAGTTTGTGGGTTACCCCGAGGGTGTCATGCTACTGCGTATCTCCTACAGGTGAAGTCGAAACCTTGCTGTATAGCTTTCTCTACAGCAATTTCGGAACCGAGACAGGTTTAGATCAGAATCGTAAATATTGGAATATTGCAAAATTTCAGGATGTTAAAAGCATCATCCGTCGCTTTGGCGAAATGTAGTCAACTCAATTGCTGTTGGACTGCTCCACTTTTTCCGTCCGTATAACATGCCATTAAGAAATACTTCAGTTCCGCGGGATCAGCTACTGGACCCCACTCTCGGCTATGGGGCCATAGCGGCACGCCGAGAGCGGCTCAAAGAGCCACATATTGCCCCTTTTACAGACTGGGTCATGGAGCGGCGCTCCGATCCACGCCTGCCGCCTGGAGCCGGAAAAACTATTCCTTGGCCTGATCCCGCCTCTGGTGGAATCTACAGCCGAGCGTTGCTCCTGCTACAGGATCCTTCGGAAGTAGCTACAGCGGGTACCGGCTTTATTTCGCCTGACAACAATGATCCGACTGCTAAAAATGTAACCGACGCCTTGCTTGAGGCGGGCCTCAGGTGGGATTTGCGGCTCCAGTGGAATGTCTATCCTTGGTGGGTAAATACGTATAAGACCAAAAGCGGGAAAGACAAAGCACGCGAGTTGCGAGACCCTACACGTCCCCGAGAAACATGGACAAATGCTAGAAAAACTGCTGCCGCACTTTGGGGCAGTTTCTTCGAATTGCTTCCAGAACTTCGGGTAATCGTGGTATTTGGAAAAGAGAGCTGGAAGGGCTGGGAAGCTACTCGGCGTTACCTTCCATTGCCATCCGGCGTATCGGAACTTTGTGCACCCTCCTTATCTCCGCCAGGTTACTATAGCCATTGCGATGAAGTTGCGAGGGTTTTGTTAAAAGCGAAGGCTGTTATTGAATAGCAAACACAATTGGCCATTTTATTAGCCCAACAAATCGCTGCAGGGGACGCCTTACCCGCTGTCGCGGGCAAGGCGCCCCTGAGCTCAGGCGTTAGCCGAATGTAAAGAGATACCGCCGTGGCAAGCAGACCGACACTTTTTGACTCACACTTTCATATTATTGATAGCCGCTTCCCACTGATGCCCAACAACGGGTATTTACCGGCATATTTCACTTGTAATGATTACCTTGACAGAATGAGGGAGTACCGTTTAGCTGGCGGGGCTGTCGTATCAGGGTCATTTCAAGGGCACGACCAGACTTATCTGGTTCACGCATTGAAGAGACTTGGTCCATCTTTTGTCGGTGTCACGCAACTCCCGGCATCGGCTTCGGATAAGCAGATTCTAGAATTGGACCAAAGTGGTGTGCGGGCGGTCCGGTTTAACCTGAAACGTGGAGGGGCTGAACAGCTCCAATATCTAGACAGCTTGGCGCGGCGTGTTCACGAGTTGGCTAAATGGCATGTGGAACTTTATATAGACTCCGGTGAACTCGAATCGCTTTTTCGTGTATTGTCCAATCTCCCGGCAGTGGCCATTGATCACCTTGGTCTGTCCA
>JAKDLC010000287.1 GCA_030453055.1 Nitrosospira sp. | reverse complement strand
AAATATTATAATTAAGTATTAGGGTTTTGATTCATGTAGCAAACATGCCGGTACAGAAAAACACCAGTGTCACGCTGGGCGAGCATTTCGAGAAGTTTCTCGCCCATCAAATTGAATCCGGGCGTTACGGCTCAGCCAGCGAAGCGATACGCGCCGGTCTTCGCCTATTGGAAGAACGTGAGTCCAAGTTGGAAGCATTGCGTCGCGCCCTGACCGAGGGCGAGCAAAGTGGCCCTGCTGATTATTCACTGCAAAACATACTGGATGAACTGGAAAGTGAAGACTAGATGGGAACGTTCATCCTCACACAGAAAGCCAGGGGCGACTTGCTTACCATTGGCCGTTACACGCGCAAGCAATGGGGCAAGGCCCAGCAGAGACGCTATCTGACCCAGCTTGACAGCGCCTTTCATGATCTGGCGGACAAGCCCGGTCTGGGTCGGGCATGCGATGATATCCGGAAAGGTTATTTCAAATACGGGGTCGGCAAGCATGTGATTTTTTACAGTCACACCGGAAAAGAACGGATCGAGATTGTCCGCATCCTGCATGGCCGGATGGATATCGAACAGCATTTATAGTTCTGCTTTCCGTTAACGGCCCTGATTCTATTGCTGCCGAAAGCTACAGGATTTCGGCGCAAATTTTTTCCACGGATTGATTTTATGCGGCCTTGGACGCATAGCCCTTATGCCATATGAGATGACCAACAGGTCTGAGGCCCGCCTTGGTCCAGGCGTTGAAAAAGGCATCCACTTACTCCAGCCGTAGAAGCAAACGCAAAAACAGTTCGGCTTGAGGATGCGGTAAAGATCATCGAAGGCACCGAAAACGGATTCCGGATTGATTCGTTGGCAATGCTTCTTCCGAAGCGATCACGATAGCGCACGAAGTATGGCGGGTCCGTGAGGATCAAATCCGCGCTTGCCGAAGGCAAGTCTTTGAGGATGTCGAGGCAGTCGCCCTGGATGATGCGCATCGCTAACCCGCATAAACTCTTGAGTTCCGGACGATTGTGCGACCGCCATGCTGTGCTTAAACTCGCATTTCCGGGTGTATTTCTATATCATCGGAGTACAGGACTTAGAACCGCTGAAACCCCATTACCTTTCAAGGTGCCAGGAGCACTTACAAGCAAGCGATTTCAATTGGCGGAGAGGGTGGGATTCGAACCCACGTGCCAGGTTACCCTGACCATCTGATTTCGAGTCAGCGCCGTTATGGCCACTTCGGTACCTCTCCATTGCCAACGCAAACATTTTACCAGTTTGTCTTGTGTTTTTCTCGCGCTCGTTCAGCACGAAAACATGGCAGAATGTTTACGTGTCTCGCTCATTTCTCGTTCATGCGCCGCTTCCCCCGCCTGTTTGCCCCTATTGCTTGCTGCCTCATGCTTGCCGCCTGCGATTCGTCTGAAAGACCGGCGCCGTCGTTCGACAAAACCGATGAGCTGGTGGTTATAACGGTTAATAGTCCCGATACGTACTACGAGAATGCCGAAGGCGGATATGCCGGATTGGAATTTGATCTCGCTTCGGAATTCGCGCGCGAACTGGGCATGAAAGTAAGATTCAAGGTGGTGCCGAGACTGGACCAGGCCTTGTTGAGCCTGGAAAAGCAGGGACACCTGGTTGCCGGTTTGAACATCTCCGCCAAGCATGAATTACGCGCTCGTTTCGGGCCGGTCTATCAGCTCATACAACCTCAGGTGGCCTACAACACAGACTATCCCAGACCCAAAAATAGTTATCAACTGGTGGGAAGAACTATCGAAATAGGCAGCAGGGCAACGTATGCCGAGCAGCTCAATAAACTAAAGCAGCAAGTTCCGGATTTGCAATGGACCGAAGTGGACATCACGAACGAAGATCTGCTGGCAAAACTGGCGGAAGGTAAAATCGACTATGCGGTGGTCGACTCCACCCAGCTCGACCTGGCAAAGAATTTCTACCCGAACCTGGACGTCGCCCTCGATTTGGGCGAACCGACCGGCAGGGCATGGGCATTTTCGCTCTATGCGGAGCGGGAATTATTGGAAAAGACGCGGCGCTTCTTTGACCGGATCGAACAGGACGGCACCTTGACGCGTTTGCTCGACCGGTATTACGGCCATATCCGGCGGCTCGAACAGACGGATGTAAGCGGCATTCTAGAGAGACGGCGCACACTGCTGCCGGACTTGCGCGAGCATTTTCACGACGCCGAGGAATTAACGGGAATCGACTGGCGGCTGATCGCAGCGTTGGCCTATCAGGAATCCCACTGGAATCCCCTGGCGATTTCACCCACCAATGTACGAGGCATGATGATGTTGACGGAAACGACCGCCGACCGAATGAAAATGACCGACCGTCTGGACGCCCGGCAGAGCATACTGGCTGGCGCGCGTTACCTGCAAATGCTGAAGGATAGATTGCCACCGCATATTCTGGAACCGGCTCGTACCTGGATGGCACTGGCGGCATACAACCAGGGTCCCGGTCACATAGAAGATGCGCGCATGCTGGCACAGCGTCTCGAATTAAACCCGGACTCATGGGTGGATTTGAAAAAAACATTGCCGCTATTGAGTCGCAGCAAACATTTCCGCAGTCTGAAGCATGGCTATGCACGCGGCGGCGAAGCGGTCATCCTGGCGGAATCCGTCCGCACTTACTACAAAATTCTGCTGAAATACGAAAGTCCTTATTCGTGGGGTTTCCCGGCCGCCAAAGAAATTGGCTCGTCATCGTGATGAGCCATCACTGCATGCAGCGCACTGCGCTTCGCTTATTGGCGCCCTACGCTTTTATTGCCGAAATATGAAAACATCCTATTCGTTGAGTGGCGTCCCTATCGTGGAATTCCGGCGGATTCGTAAAAAAACTCACGTATCAGGAAATCTTCCAGCCCCTTGCTATCTTCCTCGCGTGCAGACAGGACGACCACGGCGCCAAGACGGTATGATTCCCAACTGAAATCGCCTTTTTGATACTGGCGAATCAACTCGATCATTTTCCGGGCGATAGCGCGGTGTATATCGCCATCCGGACCGGCAACGACTTCAACCACTTCGCGCAGGGGATTACTGACGTCGCTTCTCCAGGCGCGAAACAAAAACTGCGCCGAACGAACTCCCAGTCTGGTGATTTGAAATATTCCACTGGTGCCGGGGTCCCGCAGATTGCGCTTGACATTGGCCATTCTGAGCTCTTCCTCTGAAAGCTCGGGTTCGACATTTTTGGGTTCCTTCGGCTGATCCTCAAAAATTCCTCCCGCAGTGCGGCGCTCTTTGGCTTCCTTCATGTAGTCCGCCAGATCTTTCGGAGGCTCCGGCTTGGGCGCAGGCGGGCTTTCGGCTTTCGCTTCTTTCTTTGCGGTCTCTTTTTCAGGCGCAGGTTTCACCGGTTTTGCCTTTTCGGCGCCCAGCCGGG
>JAKDLC010000286.1 GCA_030453055.1 Nitrosospira sp. | reverse complement strand
AATCATCACGCGAATTTATGAAACATCCGGGTTAACCCGGATATTCCGCCTTCGTCTTGCGCCACACGCTGGCAAGCCACGGCTGCTGTTCGCGTGGCAGGCCGTCCGGCCGGTAATAGTGGGTGATCTCGACAAACTCCGCGGCGATCATATAGTCTCGCCACGCATCGATATCATGATAGGCGCCGTAACGCCCGCCGTTCCAGCCTTCTTCGTTATTTCCGCGCGGGTTGGAACTGAACAGCACCCCACCCGGTTTCAACGTCGTATACAGTTCTTTCAGCACACGCGGCAGTTCGCAACCAGGGACATGAAACAGCGAAGCATTGGCGAATATGCCGTCGAAGCGCCCGGCCGGCAGATCGAGCTCAAGAAAATCCTGGCGCCACACCTCGCAGCCGCTATAGGCGAGAGCCATTTCAACGAATCGCGCAGCACCATCCAGTCCTACCGCGATGTGACCCAGTTCGGCAAAAACCTTGAGATCGCGGCCCGGTCCGCAGCCGAAATCCAGTATGACGAAAGGCGGTTCACCCTTGATGCGCCGCAGCAACGCCGCGATATTCTGCCCGACGTCATGGCCACGCGTGCCCTGCCAGAAATCCTCGGCACGCCGGTCGTAGTGGGCAAGCGTGAGACAGGAAGTTTTCCTCAGGTCCAGCGGGCTGGGTTTCATGCGATGACGCCGCTAACGCAGGACGCCCAGCAGCGCGCCCTGCGCCTGTAAATCGCGCATAACCGCCAGCCCACCCTGAATGACGACTTCGGGCGAGGGATGATGACTTTCCGCGGCAACAATTTCAAGCGCCGCTTGACCCGTGCATTCGGTCGTCTCTAACAGACTTATCAGGCGCGACGTAAATGCATTGATTTCGGTAAATCGCATCTGATCGGCGGCATCCCGGAATACCAGTAAATACGTTTCCATTGGCGTAATCCGAACGCGCGGACCGATACGATGGACGGGCCAGCGATAACCAAGATTAGCGAGTACCGGGTTCAGAACCGGGTGCTGTTCCAGCAGACTGCCTTCGGCATCGATCCCGTCCCGGTCCGGCGTATGGGTTGAAACGGAAAGCACCAGCTCTACCCATTCATAGTGCGCAAGCTCCAGCATGAATTCCGGATAATCTTGCGACAATGTTCCGTTGCTTTGCAGGAACTGAATGAACTCATCAGGTATCTGACGGAAAAAAGGTGAGCGGCTGCGGTGTGTGGCAAGAAAAGCGCGCACGAGCCGTGCCCATCGGGGTGTTCCCAGCACCTTCCGGAGTACGGGAAAGCAGGTCAGCAGAAAACTCTCGACGTTGTTGTAAACCAGCCTCCGGTATATTCGCATGCGCCGCGCTTCAATGCCGCGCGGACAGGGGTTCGCCTTCGGGTCGCGAATATGCGCCGTGAAAGCATACTGGAAGCGTTGAAATTCAGGAAGCGGCGCGGACATGGCCCGGATTGACATGCCGAGTCTGAATCAGGCCAATACGTTCGACTTCACGCATCAGTTCATCAAGGGGAGGGATATTGAAATCACGCTCCAGTAGCGTGGGCGCTACGCCATGAATGCGGTAGGTCTGATCGAGCAATGACCATACCGGATCGATCACGTCGGCGCCATGGGTATCGATAATCAGACTCTCCGCTTCATTGTGGTGCCCGGCCATGTGCATGTAGACAATGCGTTCGGTTGGCATGGAGCGGATGAATTCAACGGGGTCATAGGCATGATTGATGCTGTTGACGTATACATTATTGACATCGAGATGCAAGTCGCAATCCGCTTCGGTTAGCACGGCGCGAATAAAGTCTGCTTCGCTCATTCGGGCAATGGGCGCCCTCACATAAAACGAGGCATTTTCCAAAGCAATGCGCCGCTCCAGAATATCCTGAGCGCGGCGGACACGTGCGGCAACGTATTTTATGGCTTCGTCGGTAAAGGGTATGGGAAGCAGATCGTATAAATGGCCGTCATCGGAGCAGTATGAAAGATGTTCGGTATAAAAAAGAATCTGGTGCTGGTCCAGAAACTGCCGGATCCTGTGCAGCAACCCTTCATCGAGCGGCGCCGGGCTGCCAATCGAGAGTGAAAGACCGTGGCAGACAAAGGGGTAGCGCTCTGTGAAGCTGCGCAAATCCCGCCCCACCGCGCCGCCGAGATCGATCCAGTTTTCTGGCGCAATTTCGAAAAAATCGATGGCGGCGGGAACATGAGCTTTCAGCGCGGGAATCAATTCTCGCCGAAAGCCAAGCCCCGCGCTGGCAGGACGCAGGGGATCCATGAAAGGGCAAAAAATTATTTCTTCATTCCACCATGCGGAGCTTGCGGGGCTTGCGGAGCTTGCGGCGCTGCGCCGGGCTTGGCCCCGCCGCCGCCATAGTTATCGGCTTCAGGTTGATCGACAGCGCCATCCTTGTTGGCATCTATCCTGTCGAATATGGCTTCGTGATGCTTGAGAAATTCTTCCTTGGTGACCTTGCCATCCTTGTTGACATCCACCATGGACATGCCGCATCTGCCTTCGCCGGATTTTGCACCACCGCCATATTTATTGGGGTCCACCCTGTCCGCATAGGCCAGCATGTAGCCCTGGTCCAGGGATTGCACGGTAAACGGGCTGTCAGCCGCTGAGGCGGCCGATACGGCGCCGAGCGTGGCGGCAAGGGCGGAACCCACCGCCACGGAGATGATCGATTGTTTGTTGCGCACGGTATTTCCTCCTGAATTTTGAACAAATATTATGTCACAATTCAGTGAAAACGAAAGTGCGAATTCCCGGCGCTGAAGCGGGTTCTCCGCCGGGAACGCGACGGAGCGGATTGCGCCGCCCCTCCGGCCGTCGGATTCAGGACTGTTTTCTTACTTACTTATTGTGGCCGCACCCGCCCTCTTTCGTTTTATGCTTCATTTCGTCTTTGTCGATAACGCCGTCCTTATTGGTGTCCATATGGTCGAACATGGCCTTGTGATGCGCGCTATATTCTTCCTTGGTGACCTTGCCGTCCTTGTTCGCATCCGCCATGGCGGCGCCGCACTTGCCTTCGCCGCATGAACCCTCTCCACATTTACCCTCTCCGCCTTTCTTTTCCCCGTATTTATGGGCATCGGCGACCATGTAGCCCTTGTCGAGCGACTGCATGGCGAAAGGGTTATCAGCCGCGACAACGACGGATGCGCCGAGGGTGGCGGCAAAAGCGGAACCAACGGCCATCGAAATGATGGATTTTTTGCTAGACATGATATTCTCCTGTACGTATGAATATAAAGGAATGTTGCGCCGCACTCATGCGTCCGTTGCAGAAATCTTGTGTACCGGTTCTTTATCTCCAGCAAGGGGCGCGCCAATTTATGAAACATCCGGTACATATAAAGAAAGCGTGCGGGACGAATCGTGGCCGTTCTCTTGAAACACGCAATCAACCATTGCGCGAGACAATGACAACGAC
>JAKDLC010000285.1 GCA_030453055.1 Nitrosospira sp. | reverse complement strand
GATTACGACGCATTTGTCGAAGGTTTCGGCTTCGAGGAAACACCCGACCAGGCGGCGGCTATTGGTGCGGTGATCGAGGATCTGACTTCGGGTAAGCCGATGGACCGATTGATCTGCGGCGATGTAGGTTTTGGCAAGACCGAAGTAGCGTTGCGCGCAGCGTTCGTTGCCGTTGCGGATGGTAAACAGGTGGCGGTACTCGTGCCTACCACGTTACTGGCCGAACAGCATTTCCTGAATTTTTCCGATCGCTTCAGTCTCATTGCTGACGAGTGGCCGATAAAAATTACGGAGCTGTCACGCTTCCGCTCGGTCAGGGAGCAAACTCAGGCGCTGACCGGATTGGCCAACGGGCAAGTGGATATCGTTATCGGTACCCTTAAACTGATCCAGAACGGCGTGAAATTCAAAAGCCTGGGTCTGGTCATCATTGACGAGGAGCATAGCTTCGGCGTACGCCAAAAGCAACAGCTGAAGAATTTGCGCTCCGAAGTGGATGTGCTGACGCTCACCGCGACGCCCATTCCCCGCACGCTTGCCCTGTCACTGGAAGGCCTGCGCGACTTCTCCGTGATCGCCACGGCGCCGCAACGGCGGCTTGCAATCAAAACTTTCGTCAACCGCTTTTCCGAGGGGGTCATCCGCGAGGCGTGCTTGCGAGAGTTAAAACGCGGCGGGCAGATATATTTTCTGCACAACGAGGTGGGCACTATTCAGCCGATGCACGACAAACTCGCCCGGCTGCTGCCGGAGGCGCGTATATACATTGCCCACGGGCAAATGCGCGAACGCGAGCTGGAGCAGGTGATGAAGGATTTTTATCAGCAACGTTTCAATCTGCTGCTTTGCACCACCATCATCGAGACCGGTATCGATGTTTCCACGGCCAACACCATCATCATCAATCGCGCGGACCGATTCGGCCTCGCTCAATTGCATCAGTTGCGGGGCCGAGTAGGCCGCTCACACCATCAGGCCTATGCATACCTGTTGGTACCGGAGGAAGAAGCGCTTGGCGCACAGGCGAGAAAGCGTCTCGATGCCATTCAAACAATGGAAGAACTGGGTGCGGGCTTTTACCTCGCCATGCACGATCTGGAAATCCGCGGCGCCGGCGAAGTGCTGGGCGAATCCCAAAGCGGCGAAATGCAGGAAGTCGGCTTCAATCTCTACGCGACCATGCTGGATGCTGCTGTCCGATCGTTGAAAGAAGGCAGGGAGCCCGATTTGCAGCATCCTTTGGGAGTCGCTACGGAAATCAATCTGCATGTGCCCGCTTTGTTACCCGACGACTACTGCAACGACATACATGAGCGTCTGGTACTGTACAAGCGCATGGCCAATTGCACCAGCGACGATCAGCTGGATGACATGCACGGTGAGTTGATCGACCGTTTTGGCCTCTTGCCGGACCCCGTCAGGGCATTGCTGGACTGCCATCGTATCCGCATCGTTGCCAAGCCCTTGGGTATTACCCGCGTAGAAGCCGGCGTTGACTACATTCAGGTACAATTCATCCCCAACCCGCCGGTAAATGCCGCTAAAATCGTCGCGCTCATTCAGCGCAGCCGCGAATATACACTATCGGGTCCCGATCGCTTGAAAATTCAGGTACGGATTGAAAGGGTGGCGGAACGAGTGACGCGAATAAAAAACCTGTTCGCCGAGTTGGGTGGATAAACAATCCGGTAAAATGCCGCTTCCCACAAATAGTTTGTTGCGTTATCCGGAAAATCAAATCAGATAATGTGGTTAAAGAGCATTAAAAGCAAAATCATGGTCTTCGCCATCCTGGCTACGCTCATTCCGTCACTGGGACTGGGGCTGCTATCCTTCCGCCAGAATGAGGCGCAGATCGACGCCAATGTGACACGTGAACTGCGTGCCCTGACGCGTTATGCTAGCCGCGAAATAGAGTTCTGGATGGATAAGCATGTCCACGAGGTGCGCGTATCAGCCACGTCCGGCACCGTCATCGACGGATTATCGACGATTGACCGGCCGCAGACGCGTACCCGAGGAAGCGCGCCCGGCAAAAATCCGCAAGCCTTGGCGCATTATCTGCGTTCGGTACGAGAAAAGCTCGATACGATACTGGAACTGACCGTGGTGAACGCCGCCGGGAAAACGGTGGCCAGCAGTGCGGCGACGCCACCCGCCATAACGCTCCCAAGTGACTGGCCGCAGGAATCGCTCACCGATGGCCTGGTGGTGGTAACACCCCATTGGAACGAACAATACGACACCGCGACACTCAGCATCGCTCTCCCGGTGTTGTCATACAACAATATGCTGATCGGCGCGCTGGTGGCCGTGCTCGACCTGCACACCTTGCAGCCTGAGCTGAAAAGTGCAACAAAATCGCCGCCTGGCGAGGTGCTTTTGCTCGACCGAGACGGCAGAACGCTCGTCAGCAGCCAGATCAATGGGGATAAGTTGATACAACTGGATGAGTCGTCGCTGCGGCGTCTGCACGCGCAACCCGGCGAATCCCTGGTCTTCCGGGGAACGACGTATCAAGAGGTCATCGGACTGGCTGACATGTCCGCGGAACTGCCGGTCACTATAGTGGCGGAACGTGATCGCGCCGAGGTCTACGGCACATGGATCAAACAGCGCAATATGTTTCTGGCGCTGGTGGGTGCATTGCTGCTGCTGGTAACAGCCGTGGCCTTCCAGATGGGCCGTTCGATTGTCGGGCCGTTGCAACGGCTGATCGGCGCAGCGGACCGGATTGCCGGCGGCGACCTTGACGTGCGGCTGGCCGCAACGCGAAACGACGAACTCGGCCATCTTACGCAGGTATTCAATCAAATGGCGGACAGGCTGCGCCACAATCACGCCCAGATCATGGCCGCCAATCAAGCCATGCAGCTACAGAATCAAGTGCTGGAAACACTCTCCATCACCGATAGCTTAACCGGATTGTACAACCGCAGCAAACTTGATGCGATCCTGAGCGATGAACTCGCGCGCTTCAAACGCACCCAGCGGCATTTTACAATGTTGATGATGGATATCGACTATTTTAAAACGCTCAACGACAGTTACGGCCACGTCATCGGCGACGAAATCCTGACAGCGGTAGCCCGAATACTCGTTCAGTCAATCCGCAGTATCGACTACGCGGCGCGCTACGGTGGCGACGAATTCATTATTATTCTGGTGGAAACATCAGCGGACCATGCGCTGAAAACGGCGGAGCGCATCCGCTCCCAGGTGGAAAACATGTGTTACAACGCTAATGGCTCGACCATTACGGTGACCGTAAGTATCGGCATCGTGCAGTGTCAGTCCGACGACGGGACGCCAACCGCCGTATTCGCCCGCGCCGACAGTGCGCTCTACGAGGCAAAACATGCGGGCCGCAATCGGGCGCACCACGCATGCTAGTGTTTAATTGCATAAATTAGCGATTGTATTCCTAAGCTGTGCCCCCTTGA
>JAKDLC010000030.1 GCA_030453055.1 Nitrosospira sp. | reverse complement strand
GCGGAGGCGGTTCCGGTGGTAACCGCCAGGGTTGCGAGGAATGATGTATCGGTCAAGCTCACGGCCAATGGCCAGGTTTCCGCGCAGCAGATGGTCGCGGTGCGGCCCCAGCTCAGCGCGGTGATCAGATCGGTGGATATCAAGGAAGGGCAATACGTGCGGAAGGGCGAGAGATTGTTTACGCTCGATGCGCGGACCGAGGACGCCAATCTCAGCAGGACTCAAGGACAACTCGCCAAGTCGAGAGCCGATCTCAGGAATGCCGAGCGCAATCTCGAGCGCCAACGCGAGTTGTTCCGGCGGAACTTTGTTTCAGAGGCCGCACTTGAGGCGGCGGAGAATCAGGTGGAGGGGCTGCGCGCCCAACTTTCGGTGGATCGGGCCACGATGGAAGGAAGTCGCGTCGCCCGCGGTTTCAGTGAGATCGCCGCACCTATCGACGGGCGCACAGGCGCCATTCCAGTGTATCGAGGCAGCCTGGTGCAGCCGAACGATATCCTGGTCACCATCACGCAGATCGATCCGATCAATGTCAGCTTTACCTTGCCGGAAGGCGAGTTTGGACCTTTGCAACAAGCGCTTGCCGAAGGTGAGGTGCCGGTTTACGCGGCGCCGGACGCGGCGGAAAAGCAAGTACGGAAGGGGCGCCTGATATTTGTCGATAATGCGGTCGATACCGCGAGCGGCACAATCGCTCTCAAAGCGGAATTTCCCAATGCGGACAGCGGTCTTTGGCCTGGTATGTTTGTCAACGTGACACTTGCGCCACGCACATTGGCCGGCGCGCTCACCGTGCCGGTGCAAGCGGTGCAGCATGGCCCGGAAAGAACGTTCGTTTATGTAATCGGAGAAGACGGCAAAGCAAGCCCTCTGCCCGTTGAGGTACGTTTGATCCAGGAGGGATTTGCGGTAATAGAGGGAGAGGGTGGGGCGCCGGGTGGGCGCATTGTTGTGGAAGGCGCGCAGAATCTCAGGCCGGGCAGCATGGTGACAGAGGTCCAGCCCAAAGGCGATGAGGTGAGCGAATCAGTGGATCGAAACGCCACCGATCAGAGTACCGCATGAATCTGTCCGAGTTGTGTATCCGCCGTCCGGTCATGACGGCGCTGCTGTCCGCCTCCGCCGTAATCGCCGGGATCATTGCCTACGGTGGCTTGCCGATCGCCGCGCTGCCGAGCTACGACTCGCCCACCATTACCGTCAGCGCGGCGCTTCCCGGCGCGAGTCCCGAGATCATGGCCTCCTCGGTCGCCGCACCGCTCGAAAGGCAATTTTCCACGATCTCCGACCTCTCGGTCATCAGTTCGAAAAACACGCAGGGCAATACCGTGATTACCCTGGAATTCGATCAGGATCGGGATATCGACAGTGCATCCATCGATGTGCAGGCGGCATTGCTGCGCGCGGAGAGGTCGCTTCCGGTGGAAATGACTGCGCCGCCGTCCTACCGCAAGCTCAATCCGGCCGATGCCCCTATCGTTTTTCTTGCCCTGACATCGCCGTCGATGTCGCTGTCGGATTTGAACAGCTTTGCCGAGGACCTCATTGCTCCAACGCTGTCGACGCTTCCAGGCGTGGCGCAAGTACAAATCAACGGCCAGAAAAAATATGCTGTACGTATACACGTGAACCCTGAAGCGCTTGCCGTCCGCAACCTGACCCTTGACGATATCGCCACTGCGTTGCGTACCGCCAACGCCAACACGCCGGTCGGCACGCTCGAAGGTCCCCGCCAAACACTGACTATCGAGGCCAATCGTCAGCTCAATAACGCCAAGGCCTTTGCCGATCTCATCGTGGCGACGGCGCCCAGCGGCGGCCCGGTGCGGTTATCGGAGGTGGCGCAAGTCGAGGACAGCGTGGAATCCGTCAAAACCGCAAGCTGGATCAATGGCGAACGGGCGATAACCCTTTCGGTGCAGCGCCAGCCAGGCGCGAACACCGTTGCCACAGTCGACCGTATCAAGGCGGCGATGCCAGGTTTGATCGCCCAGATGCCTGCGTCTGTCCAACTCAGGCTGACCGGCGACCGCGCGGTCTCGATCCGGCATTCCATTCATGATGTACAGATTACGCTGACGATAACCATCGTTCTCGTCGTGCTGGTGATTTTCCTGTTCCTGCGCAAGGCCTCCGCCACGCTGATCCCGGCGCTGTCATTGCCGATTTCGCTGCTGGGAACCGTTGCGCTGATGCGTGTTCTTGGTTACAGCCTAGATAACATTTCGTTGCTGGCGATCACGCTCGCGGTCGGATTGGTGGTGGATGACGCCATCGTCGTGCTTGAGAACATTGCGCGCCATATCGAGAGAGGCATGCCGCCGCTGCAGGCAGCCTTGCGCGGATCGAGGGAAGTGAGCTTTACCATCATTTCAATTTCGGCGTCGTTGGTCGCCGTGTTTATTCCGATATTTTTCATGCCCGGCGTAATCGGATTGTTGTTTCACGAGTTCGCGGCGGTGGTGGGAATCGCCGTGCTGATGTCAGCCATCGTATCGCTCACACTGGTACCGATGATGGCCAGCCGTTACCTGCCCAGGCATGAGGCCGAAAAGCGCAGCCTGAAATGGACCGCCTGGTTCGAGCGCGGATTCTCGGCGCTGTTGAGATTTTACGAACGCTTACTCGATTGGGCGCTACACCATCGCCGCACAGTGCTCGGTATTGCGATCGGCACCCTCATCGCCACAGGCGTATTGTTCGTCGTTTTGCCCAAAGGCTTTTTTCCCGGCGAGGATACCGGCGCGGCGCTGATCACGGTGGAAGCCGTCGAGGACATTTCCTTCCCTGCCATGACCAAACTATTGCAGCGCACCGGCGATGTGATTCGCGCGCATCCGGCGGTCGGCACGCTTATCATTTATGCGAGCGAAAGCCATAGCGCCCGTTTATTCATGACTCTCAAACCGCGCGATCAACGCCCACCTATCGGCGCGGTAGTCGAAGATTTACGCCGCGATGTGCGCGCCATTCCGGGCATCAATGTTTTCATCAATCCCATTCAGAACCTCAGGCTCGGCGGTCGCACCAGCAAGAGCCGCTATCAGTATGTCATGCGCAGCGTAAGCGCCGAAGACCTGAACGCGGCCGCCGAAAGTCTGATATCGCGCATGCGCGAAGAGGAGGCCGTTTTTCGGGATGTTACCAGTGATGCGCAATTGAAAGGCCTGCAAGTGCGCCTCAATATCAACCGCGATAAAGCCAACCTGCTGGGCGTACAGATGGCGGACATTCGTTCCGCGCTTTTCAGCGCTTTCGGCGAGCGCCAGGTGTCAACCATCTATACGTCAAGCGACAGCTACCATGTGATTATGCAAGTAGGCGACGAGCATCGCATCGATGAAAGCGCTTTCGGTAAAATACATCTGCGCTCCAAAAACGGCGCGTTGGTGCCGCTTTCCAGCATCGCATCGGTGGAACGCGAAATGGGGCCAATCGCAATAAATCATGCGGGGCAGCTCGAGGCGCAGACCATTTCATTTAATCTTGCGCCCGGTGCGGCGCTGGGGGAGGCTTCGGCCCGTATCGACCAGTTCAAGCGCGAGTTGAATCTCCCGGCGAGCATTTTGACCAGCTATGCCGGCGATGCCGCGGCCTTTCAGTCTTCGCAGGCAAGCCAGGTGATACTGATTGTCTCCGCATTGCTGGTAATCTACGTATTGCTTGGCGTGTTGTACGAGAGCTATATTCATCCCCTCACGATTCTTTCCGGGCTTCCCTCCGCGGCGGTAGGTGCGCTGGCGATGTTGTGGTTATTCAACATGGAGTTATCCATCATCGCCATGATCGGTATCCTGATGCTGATCGGCATCGTCAAGAAGAATGCCATCATGATGATCGACTTTGCGCTCGATGCGCAGCGCAACGACGGCATGGCGCCGTATGAAGCGATCCGGACTGCCTGCCTCCTGCGTTTTCGGCCGATCATGATGACCACCCTGGCAGCCCTGATGGGTGCGCTTCCCATTGCGCTCGGACTGGGTGCGGGCGCCGAGTTGCGCCAGCCGCTGGGCCTCGCCGTGGTCGGCGGGCTGCTGTTCTCGCAGGTGATCACGCTTTTCATTACGCCGGTGATCTACCTTTATCTGGATCGCTTTTCGGGTAAGGGGCCGCTCAAGCTGGAAACGGATTAGAAATTTGATTGACTTGTGTAGGTTATGGTGAAACTGGCAATTGGTTTAAAAAATTGTTTACCACCACTTTGCCCCCCGAAATAACAAGATCGGGGTATTCTAAAATTTTCAGGTTATGAGTTGGGTCGCCTCTCACCGCAATCATATCCGCGGGCGCGCCGCGTTGTAAAGTACCCAGTAGCGGCAAATTCAGATGCTGGCCCGCCTTCGACGTCGCAGCGCGCAGGACATCGATCAGTCCCATTTTTGCCAGTTGCCTCATATAGATCAGCTCCTGCGCATCGATACCCATGGGAATGTCCGGATGCGCAATTTCAGCTCCATATAAGAATTCGCCGCCCAGCGCCGCCCAGACGCCTGCATTGTGAGCAACCCCCGAACATTTGGATAAGGTATCCAGCGTAGTGACTATTTTTACGTTCTGCGCCACCGCCCTTTTTAATAACGATTCAGGAATAATGTCACAAGGAACGTGGGCCCATTCATCTATACCCGCATTGATGGCAATTTGCGCACCTCTTGCTTCGGCAATATGCGCTGTTACCTTGCGATTATTTTTATGCGCTTCATCCACAATCGCTTTTACGATATTTTCCGGTAGCAGCGGCCATGTCTGTTTCAAGCGAGACGCATCATCTGTGGGTTTGTGATGGATATGCGCATCCTTGGCGCCCGGCTGATCATGATGACTATGATCGGAACCGTGATCGTGGCCAGAGCCATGACCATGAGCGGATGACCAAGGGGCGCCCGCTTCGCCACCGGGCTCCAGTGCAACCTTGATCACGACTGCGCCTCCGTTAATGAGATCGCGAACAGTTTCCCGTGCTTCCTTTTCTGTGGAAACGGCTATTGCGATGTTTGTTTTTCCCAGCATCGGGATGGGATAACCATTTGGCGCGGTGATAATCGGTCCGGACGTTAGTACACGCAAGCTTCCGTCTCCGCCATATGGCTTGTGTACGGGCCCGCCAACGTCCCGAATCGTCGTAATGCCATGCTTCAGAACGGCATCAGCCGGGATATTCTGATATGCGAGGTGAGCGTGCAACTCGATAAAGCCTGGAAGAATGGTGGCATCACCCAAGTCGACGACTTTCGCATTAGTGGATTGAAATGATTCGCGGGGGCCGATTTGCGCTATTTTCCCATTTATCACTAGTATCGAAGTATTTGTTAGGATGGTATTGCCATCGAAAACCCGCGCGGCGTGCAGAAGAATAGAACCAGGTTTCGATTCCTGGGCGATGGCTAACGAGGCAGTAAAGATTGCTGGAATCAAACATAGACAGGCAATGGCGTGCAAAGCGCGCCATGCATTACTGGTTTGGACTGGATTGCAGGCCAAGCCCGGAATGATGAAATTCACCGTACCCTCTCGCCGAATAGCCTGTTTAGAAGCTCGCGGCTAAGCCGATTTGACCCCAGCGTCCCGGCATGGGATACCCTGGGCGATAGGCGTAGTCGGCATCCAGGAGGTTTTCCATGGCCACGAAAATTTCGCCTCTTTTGCCGAGCATTGGCAACCGATGAGCGACACGCGCATTCATGATCACAAATGAATCAACATGCTCGGTGTTGGACACTCCCGCCGCGCGCTGACGGCTAAGCGCCAATATGCTTGATTGATACTGGGTATCGATTGTCAAGCGAATGGGCCCCATCTGCCCATTTATACCCGCCGTGACAGCTCTCTTTGGTGTATACGGCAAATTGTCGATGCTGGGGTCGAGCAAGGTCAGACCGCCAAATACGGTCCAATTCGGGGTAATATTCTGTCTGATTGCAATTTCCGCGCCGCGCATCACATAGGTGCCGAGATTCAGAAACTGGGGGGGAGGCGGAACATGTGGCGGAAAACCAAAGATGTAGCGGTTTTTCACCTGGTCGACAAACAGACTGATGTCGATTTGCGTTGAATAAACGGGGGTCAGCTTCACACCGACTTCCGCGTGATTGAGTTCCTCTGCGGCAAGTTGTTTCCACGTTTGCCCCAGCGGAGGAATCAAGGTGGAGAGAACCGGAGCTTCCAAACCCGGATAGTGGATGCCGCGCGACACATTGCCGAATATCGTGACCCTCTCGGAGATTAGGGACAGGCCGGCGTGTGGCGACGTCCGGGTTTCGAATATGTTGTGGTCATATACTCGTATTCCAACCGAAGGCACGAGCGACCAGCCGTTGCCCAGATCGATATGCTGGCTCAGCGCAACGTAGGGTGATGTGACACGGAAAGTCGGTGAATTAAAGCTGCCCTGAGGTGCCGGGGCTATCCGGTTAAATTGCGAATTACCCGAGACCCAGTTGCTATCCAGTCCGGCAACAATAGTTCCGCCTCTCCATAAAGAGAACTCTTCTTTCCAGCGAACGCCAGTCATCTGGAAATTATTGAACTGATCCCCTTCCAATCCGGCTTGGTTCAGCCAGTTGCCTTCCCCCCTGTTGTGGTAAACACGAAGGTCGCCACGCCAGTTGCCATGATGATGCGATACAAAAACAGAAACCATTCCCGCCTGGGTAGTGTATTGCGGTGCCACAGCAGGCGCCGGTAGGCGATTGTCCCCAGGGTCGCGCGCTTGGTTGTCGACATAAAGGAAACTTGTGCCAACCGACCAATTGGCGTTCAGCCGCAAGCCGATGCGCCCCATGACATTATTCAATTCGCCGCTTGCATTGGGACGGTGACCATTCGACTGGGCGTGGCCTTGTGCCAGCATAAAATCCACGTCTCCCCGGCGGCCGACCAGATCTACCTGTTCAATAAAAGTGCTGAAGTAGCCCCCGGAAACTCTTCCGTTGACCTGCACGCCATCTTCGGTTGCACGCTTGGTTTCCAGGTTGATCGAGGCAAAATTATTGCCATTGATTTGCGGTTGCGGGCTTTTGTAGACAGTGATGGACTGCATGCCATTGACCGGCAACAAGTCGAGCAATGGGTGACCCCATACGCCCATGTAAAACGGAACGCCATCAATGTAAGTCTTGATTTCACTGCCCGGACGGCTGACGCCCATTCCGCGTATATAGACAGCGCCGCCCTGGTCGCCGCCAAATCCGCCCACCGGGTTGTAGCGTGATATTTGCACCCCGGGGGTGCGGCGCAGTGCCGTGGCCAGATCGAATGCGTTCTGGTCGCGCAGCTGGCTTTCGGTGACCACCGCGGATGTACTCGAAAACGGGTCGATGCGAACGCGATCAATGATCGGATTGGCCGTCACGACAACCGGAGATCGCGTGGTATGCGGAGGTGGTGTTGCACTCTGTGCCATTGCAAACCTTGAGAAGATCATTGTTACGGCTACGGATGTTACGGTCATTACAATTCTTTTTCTTTTCATTTTGATTATTTGAAATGCTTGTATCGGACAGACAGGACAAACTTGTGCCTGTGTCATATATAATTTTCTAAATTATGCATATTTGTTCGTATGGTCAATGTTGCTAGGTATTCTTTTATATGCCTCCATAATGCTTTCAATGGTTCTGATGGATGACGCTACGTTTACCCATACGACATAATTATCAAACTAGAATATGACTCATAAGCGTATTCTTTTAGGGCCTGTGCAAAAGAGCTAATTATGGTAATAAAACATCGGAGTGAGGTCCAGAGAGCGTTTATAAGGACACTCCGAAGGTTATTACAAATGCTCATATGATTGCTGGCCGGGAATGTAAAGCAAATTGATGGAATTAGGAATGTGGCATATTGCCGCATGTGTCATTTTGTCGCATGCGACATATTGCCGCACTTTAATGGCCTCTATGCGGATTGAGTTGAATGTCCGGATGATTTGTTATCATCTCAGAATGGGAGTTACAATCAGTCCGTGCGTCACGGAAAATGCATTATGCATAATGCATTAATGAATTTTCATTCGATATGGAAGAACTTCGCCGACGGTCATGAAGTCACTTAAAAATTATTCCCGTAAACGCAGTTTTTGAATTCAAGGGGCGTATCGATCAGGGTATGGCAAACTTCCCGTTTTCATCGGTAAAATAGGGACCCTGCAGGCCACGGAACATTTGGTTCTAAATAGGGTACGATTCAAAGGAATATAAGGCGTCCGTACGATGGGTATATAAATAATAATATTTTCAACTTTTCCGTCTCACCGAAATTCATATTTGTGTAAGGGTCCTTATGAACCTCATCAGACTTTCCTTCCGAATGCTTCGCCGCGACTGGCGCGCGGGCGAATTGCGTGTGCTGGTTTTTGCGCTGGTAATCGCCGTGGGGGGGATGACCACGGTGGGGTTTTTCGCCGATCGGGTGCAATTGGCGCTTTCCCGCCAGGGCAATCAGTTGCTTGGCGCGGATCTGATAATTTTCGCTGATCATCCGCTGCCCCGTCATTATGGGGACAAAGCGCAACGGCTTGGGCTGGCTGTTTCCACCGCGATCAAGTTTCCCAGCATGGCTGCGAAGGGAGAGACCAGTCTGCTGACCGAGATCAGGGCGGTTACCGCCGGTTATCCCCTGCGAGGCGAATTGCGCATCAGTGAGGATTTTGGAAATATGTCATCTTCCCGGCCTACGCATATTGCCGATACCATTCCGGCGCCCGGATCGGCATGGGTGGACGAAAAACTCATGATTCGTCTTGGTCTGAATCGGGGCGACACAATTGAGCTGGGCGCAACAAGCTTTACTGTTACCGCGCTGATTACGCAGGAGCCGAACTATTCGATTGGTTTCATTAACTTGCGGCCGCGCGTATTGATCAACAAGATCGATCTTCGCTCGACCGGCCTGGTGCAGCAAGGGAGCCGGATTGCCTATCGTCTCCTGGTGTCGGGAGAAGCCGAGGCGGTGGATAAATTCCGGGGATGGGCTCAATCGCGCTTGAAGCTGGGAGAAAGGATCGAAGGCATCCGTGACGCTCGCCCTGAAATCAAGGCGGCACTGGAGCGGGCCGAAAAATTCCTCAGTCTGGCCGCCCTGGCAAGCGTGGTGCTGGCGGCGGCAGCAGCAGCGCTTGCGGTGCGCCGCTTCACTCAGCGCCATCTCGACGGCTGTGCGGTGATGCGGTGTCTGGGCGCAAGCCAGGCGGCGATGCTACGCCTCTACCTGTGTCATTTCGCCGCACTGGGGTTCATTGCCAGCGCAGCTGGTTGCCTGCTCGGTTTCGTCGCACAGGAAGCGCTGACTTTTTGGCTCTCCGGGCTGGTGAAGGCAGAATTGCCGTATCCCAGCGTGTGGCCCGGTGTGCATGGGTTGCTGACCGGGATGTTGTTATTGCTTGGCTTTGCGCTGCCTCCCTTACTTAATTTGCGAAGCGTGCCCGCATTGCGCGTATTGCGCCGGGACATCGGGCTGCAGAACACCCATAGTTTGACCGGTTATGCATTGGGACTGATGGCGCTATCGGTATTATTTCTGTGGAAAGCCGGCGACGTGCGCCTGGGTGCTTCGGTCATGGGAGGATTCGCCGCGGCGATAGCGGTTTTCGGTTTATTGGGATTCCTGCTGGTAAAGGCTTTAGCGCATATGCGTAGTCAGACAGGTGGAGCGCTGCGCTATGGATTGGCAAGCATCCGGCGGCGCGCCACTGCCAGCGTGGTGCAGGCGGTCGCGTTGGGATTGGGACTGATGGCGCTGCTGGCGCTGACGCTGATTCGAGATGATTTGTTACAAAACTGGCGCACCAATCTGCCGCCGGATGCCCCCGACCATTTTCTGGTAAATATTCAGGAAGACCAGTTGGAGCCGCTGGCAGCATTTTTTAAACAGCATCGCCTAACGCAGCCGCCGATATTTCCAATGGTCCGCGGACGCCTGACCGAGATTAATGGCAAGACCCTAGCGGCCGGGAATTATTCCGATATCCGCGCAAGACGGCTGGTGGAGCGTGAATTCAATCTGTCGTGGGCAGCTGAAATGCAGAGCGACAACCAGATTATCGAAGGCCGCTGGTGGAACGCCGGCGATAAGGGAAAAGCGGTGATGTCGCTGGAGGAGGGTATTGCAAAAACATTAGGCGTCGGTGTTGGCGACACGCTGACTTATGATGTGGCAGGCACTACATTTACCGCTACGATCACCAGTCTGAGAAAGGTGGACTGGGATACGTTTCGCGTCAACTTTTTCGTGGTTACGCCACCCGGCGTACTGGAAAACTACCCGGCGACCTACATCACCAGTTTTCACCTGCCGCCGGAGCAAATGGAAATACCGAATCAACTGATCAAAGCTTTTCCCAACCTGCTCGTGATCGATGTGGCGACCATTATCAGCCAGGTTCACAAAATGATTGAACAAGTGACCAAAGCGGTTGAGTTTGTTTTCCTGTTTACGTTACTGGCAGGGGTGGCGGTATTGTACGCCGCAATCGCGTCCACCCAGGATGAGCGCATTCAGGAAGCCGCCATATTCCGCACCTTGGGCGCCAAACGCAGGCAGTTGGCGCGCGCCTGGGCAGCCGAATTCGCCATACTTGGCGGGCTGGCCGGGCTTTTCGCCGCGGCAGGAGCAAGTGCGCTGGGCTATGTCGTTGGCGAATATGCGTTGAATCTGACCTACACCTTCAACCCGTGGATATGGCTGACCGGTTTAGTTGCCGGGGTTGTCGGTGTGACCGCGGCCGGGCTCATGGGGACCCACTCTGCGCTCTCAACGCCACCGCTCATGACACTACGGAAAATTTAGTGAAACGTCGTCGCAGAGCGTTGCTGCATAGGTAGATCGGTAAATGTGCCGGCGCATTGCTCATCTTGATATGGATGCTTTCTACGCATCGGTAGAGTTGTTGCGCTACCCGGAGTTGCGCGGGCTGCCGGTCGTAATCGGCGGAAGCGGCAATCAGCAACCCGCGCTCCTCAAGGACGGCAGCCGACATTTCGCACGATTGCGGGGTTACGCCGGACGAGGCGTGGTTACCACGGCCACTTACGAGGCGCGCGTTTTCGGCATTGGCTCCGCCATGGGTCTTATGAAAGCCGCGCAACTGGCTCCGGATGCGATCCTGCTGCCCGCTGACTTCCATGCCTATCGCCATTATTCGCGGCTGTTTAAAGCTGCTGTGGCCAGCATCGCTCCCCGGATCGAAAACCATGGCATCGACGAGATCTACATTGACCTGAGCGGGCTATCCGGTGAGACGCTGACGCTTGCCCGGCGCATCAAACAGGCGGTGCGGGAAGCTACAGGGCTCTCCTGTTCCATTGGCGTAACGCCCAACAAGCTGTTATCGAAAATCTGCTCGGATCTGGAAAAACCGGATGGCCTCACCATCCTGAGCCTGGCGGACATCCCCGGCCGCATCTGGCCCTTGCCCGTCAAAAAAATCAATGGCATCGGCCCCAAGGCGACTGCGAAGCTTACAGCGCTTGGCATCACCACCATCGCCGAGCTGGCGGGAGCCGAGCCCTCATTTCTGCAGATGCATTTTAGCCCCTCTTACGCCCGCTGGCTGCATGAGGTTTCCCACGGGATCGACGAACGCCCCGTAATCACGCATGCGGAGCCCAAGTCGATCAGTCGGGAGACGACTTTCGAACGGAATCTCCATGCCCGTGAGGATCGTTCCGTTCTTTCCGGAATTTTCACGGCGCTATGCACCGATGTGGCGCAAGACTTGCAGCGCAAGGGTTACCTGGGCCGCACCATCGGTATCAAGTTGCGTTATGCAGACTTCCTCACTGTCACCCGCGATATGACGTTGGCCGTTCCTACCGCGGATGCCGTCACCATCCGGCGAGCGGCTGAAGAATGTCTGCGACGTGCGCCGCTGAATCGGAAGCTGCGGTTGCTGGGCGTGCGCGCCAGCGCATTATCTTCGGAGAAAGTTTCGCAGGGCATCGGCATATCCCGCCAGGGGGAACTACCGCTGACTGTACAGTTCGTCGAACGGACATAGCGACCACTCAAGGTTGCCGGTCTCTGCGTAACCAGCGGAAAAAGAATACGTAAATAAAAGCCGGCACGAACGGAAGAATCCACGGAAACATCTGCGCAAGCCACGCGCCATAGAAACTATTCATATAGCGGGCCTTGGCGGAAGCGCAGGTTTCCGCAGCGGGCAGGCGGCAAGCCAGGTCGATTTCCAGGGACACCTGAACATGGGCGCGCCAGAGCCAATACGCCATTGATGCCGCAAAAATGATCAACAGCAGCGTAAACAGCGTTACGCCGCCTTTTTGTCGCAATGTTGGTTGCATTTTTTTCACCGGTTCAGGCGTTACGAAAGCGTGTTCGTTTGACAAATAAAATAGCCAGCAGCGGCAGAGCGAAGCCGATTACGGTCACCGTAATCAGCAGCAGGCCAAGCTCGCTGTAATCGGCCGGGACTGTGATCTGGCCGGTGGCGGCATCCTTCACTTCGCGGGTGACC
>JAKDLC010000284.1 GCA_030453055.1 Nitrosospira sp. | reverse complement strand
TCTACTCCCATATTTGCACCTTAAGTCCGCGCATGTGCCGTAGAAGCACTATCAGTGTACGCAGCGGGTGCGAAAGATTTGGCAACATCCAGATTTCGGAAATACGTCTATCCTTGCGCACCCAGCCGCGCAGCAAAAGCCTGGCAATCACGCGCAGGCTCCCCGAATCGTGAGTCATATGAAGACACATAAGCCGAGGGGCGGGTGCCGGCGTAAACCAGTGAACGCTTCCACCCTCCCGAAACACACTCTCTATCGCGTTGAAAAGATTGCGTGGAAAATCCGTCAGCGGGCAATTGCCCGAGAGAAGCAGAATATTGCGTCGTGCGCTGGGATAGCGCGAGAAATAAATCGTACGGCTACGCCGCTTTAACGCCTTGTAAGCCTGGTCTCGGCCAAACGATCCGCCCCCCTCGTGCCAGATATGGGTATCAGGATGCATGCCGATACGCCAGCCGCTCCGGTTGAGCCGCCGGCCCAAGTCTACATCCTCGTAATAACCACGGCCGAATATCGCGTCAAAGCCACCCATTTGCTGGAAAACCTCACGCCTGATCAGAAATGCATAGCCGCCGAGACGATGCGTCAAAATGTATCCACCCGGCTCACGCGGATACTGATCGAGATCAAACTCGGCATAATGATTGCCTCCAGGAATGATGGCTGCCAGCTGCGGATCAGCGGCCAGCGCTGCACAAAGATACGGCAGAAAATCTTCGCTTGCCATGATATCCGAATTGAGTATTAATACGTAGGTTGCGTCGGAGCGACCGACTGCGTCGTTTACTGATCTGCCGAAACCCTGGTTTTGGGGCGCGTGATAGACATGAACGCCCTTATACGGCAACCGATCAAGCATTTCGCGTGTTTCATCGCCGGAGGCGTCATCCTGAATATAAATGTACCTTATCGATTGACCAAGGGAGGCAACAACGGAATCAATGCAGCGCCGTGTAAGTGTGGCTGCATTATAGACGGGGACCACCACGTCGATGGACGGAACTGTCAATTCACTCATGAACGCTCATATTTGGTTACATCACTGTTGGAGGTTCTTGCAAAACTCGCTTGATGAGCAGAGTTTATTTCACGTGTAGAAGCGTGAGAAGGGGGTGGGCGCAGCCATTTCTGGCATGATGTGAGTTATCGAGACAAACATCTACGCACAAAATGAATACTACGCAACGCGGATTGATAATGCAACGGTGATCGGTTATTCCGCAGGAGTTGATGCCCGAGCTGGAACGGCTACAAGCTGCACCTGGACACGGCCGACTGCGGTGTCGTGGCGAGCGCACGGGTCACCGGCGCCTCGGTGCATGACAGCCACACGGCGATCCCCTTGGCGCTGATGACGCAAGGGTGGGCGACCCACCTGAGCGGCGGGCCGCACTAATCGCGACCGCTCGCTCAGGGACTTTTGCAAGAAGCTCAGGAGTGACGGAAAACCGTGGTCTGTCCCCGGTTTTCTGTGTGGCGCCGTACAGACCGGCTGCGATTTCGGGCGCAATCTACCTGTTTATTAGCAACGTCGGCCTATCAATCATGGCCGAATCCCGCAACAGTAACCTTTTCCGACGAGGAGCGATCATGACGACGAAAAAAGCATGGGCAGTCTGGCAAGGCGGTCTCAAGGATGGCGGCGGTAGCATTTCCACCGAAACCGGTGTGCTGAAGGAGGCGCCTTATGGCTTCAAGGCAAGATTCGAAGACGGCAAGGGCACCAATCCGGAAGAACTGATTGCTGCTGCGCATGCGGGCTGTTTTTCGATGGCACTCTCTCTAATGCTCGGCGATGCGGGCCTGACACCGCAGAAGATCGAGACGCACGCCGATGTCACGCTCGATAAGGTCGGTGAGGGCTACGAGATCACCACCAGCCATCTTACCGTAGCGGCGAAAATCCCCGGCGTGGATAAGGCCAGGTTCGAGGAAATCGCAAACAAGGCAAAAACCGGATGCCCTGTATCGAAGCTGCTGAAGGCGAAAATCACAATGGATGCGACGCTGGAATCATAATACCGGTAGAATAGATTAGCGGAGTAGTCGCCCGCAGTAATCGGCCCGTAGTAATCGTCCACCGCAAATCGTGCCGTCAAATGACCGGACCAGTACATTTAGCCAACATGAAAGATTCGTTAGCGGCGCGTAACGTAAAGTTCGGCTCGCGGTCCGGCGCGTGGCAGAGCGGGCGCCCTGCACATTTCCTCTGTGCGGCGCTTTTGCTCGGCGGTTGCGCGGCGCTCGAAACGCGAGTCGAAAAAACCATTGTCAAGGAACTGCCGCGCATCGTCGGCGCGGCCGCGCGCTATGAGGTGGAAGCCCAAGGCGCCCGCGTAAAAGACGAAGTGGTCTATCTTGATAAAGCGCGCGTGGTCGGCGAACGGGTCAGGCGGCCGAAGGCACCGATTCTGGATCGAGTCGAAGCGATCATGACCGATGTCGCCGTCGACCGCAAGAAAAAGAAGCTGACGAGTATCGGCGGAATCGACGCGCAGGTACGCGTACTGGCAACCGATATCGAGGCATTTCTCGAAGCGCGCGAGTCATTGAAGAACGTGAGCGTCATGCTCGACCCACCGTCCGGAATCACGGTAATCGTCCAGCCCGCAATCGCGAATTTCACGCTCCCCAAGTCGGTCCGCGCCAAGGTTCGCGGACGATTGGTCGCGATTGAAGGCGATCTGATCATGGAAATCGTCGATTTGCGCATCGCCGGTCTTCCGGCCGGCGCGATTCCCGCGGCCGCCCTCCAGAAGCTGATCAATCCGCTGGTTGATTTGTCCGCCCTTCCCGCGCCGTCACAAGTCACCGCCGTGCAAGTGACGGCAGACGCCGTGCTGCTGACCGCTGGAGGCGTCCAGCCGCTATCCGTGGGCGGCCAATCGCCATCCGGGGCTGAAAGATAGTAGCGCCGAGGCGCGATTAAAGCTCCGACAACCTCACCGATTACCTGGCAAAGGTGACTAAACATGGAGAATGAAGTGGGCGATACTCTTCCAATCCCACCACGCACATTGCAGACCTGCCTGTCGGACAATCGACGATAAGGACGCTTGAACCCGGATAAGAGTTTGGTAACGGCGCCGCAAAAAAAGTCGTCCTGTGTGTCGATTTCGCGCCCGCCCGTTCGACAAGACATAGAGTCCGGGTGCAGACGGTCACGGCCGTCCGGGAGCCCGGCCCTCAATCCGAAACCAAAGGAGATACGACAATGCGCGCAACCAAACCCGTAAAATTTACCCACAACCGTTGAAAGGAGACGCCATGCAAGTCCAACCCTACCTGTTCTTTGACGGCCGCTGCGAGGAAGCGGTCGAGTTCTACCGCAATGCGCTCGGCGCCGAGGTAACGATGCTCATGCGGTTTAAAGACGCTCCCCCTGAACCCCCTGAACCCGCTGAATCCCGTATGAAATCCGATGAATCCTGTGTGCCCCCACCCCGCTACGCAAACAAGGTGATGCATGCGAGTTTACGCATCGGCGCC
>JAKDLC010000029.1 GCA_030453055.1 Nitrosospira sp. | reverse complement strand
CGAAAAAACTTGCATCCCGTTAACAATTTCTTATAATACGAATCATTCTCATCAGCAAGAACCCATGACAGCAAGAAAGCTTTTGCGTCATAAGCATTACCGCCCGCCAGCCCGTCCCAAGGCAAGCCAGCCCGGTTTAATCAGTGCTACGTCCTGCCGCAACATAACAGCAATCCAGTCGTAAAAACCGGCAATAGCAACACATCGGCGGCGCATCACGTTCGCCCGATGGCAATATTTGTTTGAAACTGTAAATGGGAACGAAACGCGTTTCACTCCACTATTTACCCGTATCGGACGCCATTCCATCTAAAGGAGAAAATGAACATGGTCAATATAAGCAAATTCGCACGAAAAAACAACGCGCTATTGTTGAGCGCCTTCCTGGCGATCTGGGCAACGTCGGCTCCGGCGTATGCCTTGGGATATACGCAGACAAACCTGGTCGCGAGTACAGAAGCCTACGGCGCGCCTATCGTTGATCCGACCCTCATCAACGCCTGGGGGATTGCGATTCGTCCCGCCGGCCTGGGCGGACACTTCTGGGTGGAAAGCAATGGCGCAGGAACCACAAACCAATACGTCGGCGACGTGGTCGGCACCCCCCTGTTCACAGACAATCTTCGTCTGGTGACCGTACCCGGCCACCAGACGGGACAAGCCGTTTCGCCCGGAACGCCGACCGGTGTGGTATTCAACCCCGGCGAACAATTCACGATTACGCAGGGGTCCCTCACCGAGCCGGCAAAGTTTATTTTCGTGACGGATACCGGCTCCATTTCGGCGTGGACGGAACGCAAGAATCCCGACGGCAGTTTCGATCGCCCAGCATTCGCCAAGCTCATGGTGGACCAGTCATCGGCAGGCGCTCACTATTTCGGCATCGGCATGATCCCGGGCGATGACCGCATCCATGTGGCGAACTTCGGCTCCAACGCCGGAATCCAGAGCTTTGACAGCACCTTCGCCGAGGTCAGTGCGCCGGGCGCGTTTGCGAATCCGTTCTCCGGTTCGGCGACAGTCCAGCCCGGCGAATATGCGCCATTCAATATACAGGCGCTGACCGGTCCGAATGGAACGAGTCTGTTCGTGCCCTACGCCAAAACACAGGAGGATCCCGCAAACCCGGGGCACATCCTGGGTGGCGAAGAGGTCAGCGGCACAGGTTTCGGACGGCTTGCGCAGTTCGATGCGTCAGGTGCGCTGCTGCATACATGGGATGATCGCGGCCTGCTGAACGCACCCTGGGGAGTCGCCTTTGCCCCCGATGACTTCGGCATCTACAGCAACAAGCTGCTGGTCGGCAATTTCGGCGACGGCACCATCGTCGCATTCGACCCGGCCACCCATACGGCGATCGACTATCTGCGCGATACGCAGGGTGACATCATCGCTATCGATGGTCTATGGGGACTGCAATTCGGCAATGGCGCAAGTCTCGGCAGGGCCGATGCGCTTTATTTCGCGGCGGGGCCACTCGACGAAACCGAGGGACTCTTTGGCAGGCTCGAAGTGTCGCCCATTCCCGAACCTCAAACCTGGATGATGTTCACTGCGGGGCTCGTTTTTTTCGGTTGGATGGCAAGGCGGCGCTCGCTTATTTCCTGACACTGCAGGTCTCGCATCGCAAAGGCGCCGTCGCCGCTCCCGTCAACCGGCGCAAGACGTAGGGCGTAACAAGCGAAGCGCATTGCGCCGAATGAATTGCATCGAGTGAAACGTGGGCTCACTCTCCCGGAGCATTCAGCCGGGTCCTGATTTCGGCAATCCGCGCTTCGCTCACCTTGGCGTTGATCGCAACCGGTAAGCGCGTGAGATCGGAAACGGCTCTGGCCGCCTCGGCGGCAATTGCGCCGGCGTCCACGTTTCTGGCGGCGCTGAACGCTTCGCGCAACCGTTCAGCCTGCGGGTAAGGCTTTTCGGCATAGCCGGGCCGCCCATGGAAATCGCACGCGCAAGCTTGCAGGAATTCTTCGAAGCGCTCCGGCTTGCGATAAGCATCCACGCGTTGCAGCATATTGGCGATGGTTGCCGGGCGCAGTTCCGCCGCGCGATGAACGTCGCCATGGTAGCGTGCGACCAGCAACGCCAGATCACGCGCCTCATTGGGCGGCTTGATGCGCTCGCACAAATCCTTCACCAATTCCACACTGCGGGCTTCATGACCGATATGGCGAGGCCATTCATCCGGTGGAGTCGTACCTTTGCCAAGATCATGCGTAAGAGCGGCAAACCGCACCGGTAAAGAAAAATTTTTCGATGCAGCGTAATCGATGACCATCATCACGTGTACACCCGTGTCAATTTCGGGATGATATTTTGCAGGCTGGGGTACGCCGAACAAGGCGTCCACTTCAGGCATGATGCGAAGCAGTGCGCTGCACTCGCGCAGCGCATAAAACATGCGTGAAGGCTTATGTTCCATCAAACCGCGCGCAAACTCCTGCCACACCCGCTCCGGCACCAGCGCGTCCACTTCGCCGTTGTGCACCATCTCGCTCATCAGCGCAAGGGTCTCCGGCGCAATGCGAAAACCGAAGCGCGCGGCAAAGCGGGACGTTCGCAGCACTCGCACCGGATCTTCGGTAAAAGCCGGACCGATATGCCGCAGCCACCCTGCTTCGAGATCGGCCACGCCATCAAATGGATCGATGATATTGCCGTCCTGATCCTTGGCGATGGAATTGATGGTAAGGTCGCGCCGAGCCAGGTCTTCCCGCAGCGTGACTTCAGGGGAAGCATACACTTCAAAGCCTTTGTAGCCGCGCGAAACCTTGCGCTCGGTACGGGCCAGCGCGTATTGCTCCTGGCTTTGGGGATGAAGAAAAACGGGGAAGTCTTTCCCCACCGGGCGATAGCCAAGCCGCACCATTTCATCCGGCGAAGACCCCACCACGACGTAATCATGGTCCATAACCGGCAGCCCCAGAATCTCGTCGCGTACGGAACCACCCACCAGATAGGTTTTCATGATTGAACCGACCTTTCTTGAAGCGTGGACGGTTATCGCCCTGCCCGATACCGATAGCGGTCGTATCGTTCGCGCGGCATACGATTCGCCAGATACAGCGGCGCAACCTCTTCCAGTGCGGTAGGGGAAATGCCCCAGACTTCCGCGAGGGTATTGGGACCGTGACAATCGCACACACTGTCCACTTTCATCGAATGATAGTTGTCCCGGGTCATGAGCTTGCCCGGTAGAAATTCCGTCATCAGCGCCTGCAGATAGGAGAGGCTGTCGTTGAGACCGATGATGGCCGGGTCATGCCCGGTGACATGCGCCGCATATTCGACCAGTTGCCGCAGGCTGTAGCATTCGGGACCGCACAGATCGTAACATTGGCCAAACGTGTCGGGGGCAGTCAGGCTGGCTGCGAATGCATGCGCCACGTTTTCGACAAACACCGGCTGGAATTTGGCATCGGGCGACGCCAGCGGCAGCACCGGCAGCCGCACCAGCTTGGCAAACAGGCTAAGCGACGAATCTCCCGGGCCGAATATGACTGATGGCCTGAAACAAGTCGTAATCAAGCCCGACGTCATCACGATACTTTCGCCTTCTCCCTTGGAGCGCAAATACGCGCTGGGACGGCCGGCGCCGGCTTTAAGCGCGCTCATGTGCAATAGCCGGGTTATTCCGTTGCGACGACACGCAGCTACGATTTTGCGCGGCAGTTCCACGTGTGCACTCCGAAAATCGCCATGCAGAATGCCCACCAGATTAATGACCGCATCCATACCCGTCAGCACCCGGTCCAGTTCCGCGTCGTCGTGCACATTGGCTTCCACCACATCCGCCGTCGGCAGTACAAGCAGCTCTTTGGCGCGCTCGCGGCGGCGGGTAGGAATACGGAGGTTGATTTTCTGCGTTGTCAGCAAGTTTGCGATATGCTTGCCGACAAACCCGCTGCCGCCGATAAGGCATACATTATTGACGTTCATGACGCTTATTTTTCCTCTTCGGCAACGATCACGGCGGCGGATTTCGGTGCGACTATGCCAAGCCGCTGACTCAGCGTTCTGGTCTGATGACCGAAGTTGCTGGCGTAGTACATGGAGTTGCTCATCACTTTTTTGACGTAATCGCGGGTTTCATTGAACGGAATGGTTTCGGCATAAATTGCGCCTTCAAGCGGCTTTTCGTCGCGCCATTGCCATGCCCGTCTCGGGCCGGCATTGTAAGCCGCAGAAGCCAGCAATGGCTGGTTGTCCAGTAAAGTAAGGACGTGCTTGAGATAATACGTACCCAACTTCAGATTGGTATTCACGTCGGCAATGAGGGTTTTGCGGTATTTCTGCATTCCCATTTTTTTTGCGACCCATTTGGCGGTGGCCGGCATCAGTTGCATCAAGCCCATGGCTCCGGCGCTGGATCGGGCATCGGTGATAAAACGGCTCTCCTGACGGATGAGCCCGTATACCCAGGCCTCGTCGAGCTCCTGTTGTTTCAACAAGCCACTCAGCGCATCGCGATGCGGCGCAAGAAAACGCAGACTGAAATCATGATGTAATACGGTTTTATCGGCGGTATTGATAGCGCGGTCATAGATTCCGGCACGCCGTGCGACCTCGGCGGCGGCCAGCAGGCGCCGGTCATCGAAATCGCGTATCGCCCAGGCCCATTCCCGCGTCGCCTCGGTCCGCAGGTTCAGCCGATACAAGGCGAGGGCGCGTCGAATTCCTGACAACCGCTCGATGGCCGCAATCTCGTCCGTTGCAACTTTATATGGTGCGGCGGCGGCGCCGATCCCCACGCCTAACTCCTCTTCCGCCAGTTGACCGTAAAAATTATGCTAAGTGCACAATGGCGCAAGGATCGCGTTGGCTTCCGCCGTTTTTCACTCACACTTCAGGGCTCGCGCCTTCCAGTAACGCCATACTCCCGCCTGTTGTTCCCGGTCAGACATGGCTTCGATGGTCTCCAACAGCAGACCCCAATCCCCGGTGCGCAACGCAGCGCGGCTTTTCCAGCCAAGCTGCGCATCCGACAGCGGAACCGGCGCGCTGGCGTCGGCCGCTTCCCTGAACCATTCCAGGGCACGCGGGTTAAGCCTGCGAGCCGCCTGATCCGCCAGTTGCACCATGAAATAGGAATGTTCCGTTTCGTTGAAGCGCTCGCGGATCCTGGGCCAATACGCGTAAGCTTGATCGGGACCGCTACGGAGCAGGCGCAACACTGCGAAAAGCGCAATTTCCCGGTCTGCGCGAGTCTTGATCTCGTTCCTGTGTTTTTCCAGATAGCGCAGGGGATTGTCCCCAGCGGTGGTCAGCTTTCGTTCATTGAGCGCCTGGTTATCAGGCAAGTGCTGGTTGATGCGCTTCGCTACGCTCACGTTGCCCAACTCGAGCGCCAGTCGCAACCGCGCCCATACATCTTCCATCGTCAACGTCCCCGCAGTTATGAGCGCATCGAATAATGGCGTACAGCTTTCCGGCAGGTCGCGTCCGTTAAACCATAGCAAGCGCGCTTCGTTGAATGCACTCTCATCGTTTACAGCGAAGCGCTGTTGCAGGGAATAGCAGCCGAGTTCAGTATCCCCATTGATCAGATCCGGATACGCTTGCGCGAACAGATCCCATTGCTGTGTCTTGCCCAGAACTTTCAGCCATTCCCCCTGCAGCCGGTCGCCCAGATAGCTGTCCTGATAGCGGGAACGAAATCGTTTGATCTCATCCGCGCTCACCGTTATATTCTCCAGTTGAGACTGCAACTGATAGTAGGCTGCATACGGCTCCAGCACATGGCCCTGCAGGCGCCGGGCGTAAATCGCCACACGGACAGAATCTCCCGCCTGGGATGCTTGCCTCATGGCGATGAAATCGTCGTCCAGGGCGGCCGCCAGGGCTCCGGCGTACATCGCGAAAAATAATCCCGCTAGCCGCCTCAGCCCTTCCAAGCCTGGTTCCAAAAAAAACTTTTTCATAATCTGCTATACATGGATATTAGCCCGGAAACGGAAAATCGAACGGAAAGTAACCACCCGATTGTCGACTGTCGTTCTGCTTCGTCAATTTTAATGGAAGAATAGCACATCATGCCATATATCAGCCTAAACCCCGCGACCAATAAAACTCTGAAAACCTATACCAGTTGGGATGGCCGTCAGCTCGTGGCGGCGTTGGAGCAAGCTTACCATGCCCAGCGCACCTGGGTGTGCACGACACTTGCCGAACGCGCGGAATGCATGCACAGTGCCGCCACGCTGCTTCACGAACAGGTTGACGAATATGCCCGACTAATAGCTATCGAAATGGGAAAGCCACTACGCGAGGGCCGCGCCGAGGTGGAAAAATGCGCGCTGGCCTGTGACTATTACGCAGTGCATGGCGATCATTTCATGCAAAACGAGTTGGTCCAGACCGATGCGAACAAAAGCTATGTCTCCTATCATCCGATCGGCATCGTTCTCGGTGTGATGCCGTGGAATTTTCCCTTCTTTCAGGTGATCCGCTTTGCCGCTCCTGCGCTGATGGCGGGCAATGGCTGCGTTCTGAAACATGCTTCCAACGTCCCGCAATGCGCGCTGGCTCTGGAGCAATTGTTCCGCGACGCGAAGTTTACTTCGCATCTCTTTACCACGCTCATGATCGAGGCCGCCGACGTGGCTGAGGCCATCGCCAGTCATAATGTTCATGCGGTAACGCTTACCGGTTCAGAGACCGCGGGGCGTGAAATTGCTTCCCACGCGGGCCGGCATCTGAAGAAATGTGTATTGGAGCTGGGCGGATCGGATGCATTCATTGTATTGAAGGATGCGGATCTGGAACAAGCCGCCAGCACTGCGGTGAGGTCGCGGTTCCAGAACTGTGGGCAATCGTGCATTGCAGCCAAGCGCATCATTCCCGTTGCGGAAATCGCCGACGAGTTTTTATCCCTGTTTATCGAGAAGGCAGCGGATTTGAAAATGGGTGATCCGCTGAGCGAAACGACTCAGCTTGGCCCCATGGCGCGGCTCGATTTACGGGACGATTTACATCAGCAGGTAACCGATTCGATTACGCAAGGCGCCCAATCGGTACTCGGGTGCGAGCCGATACCGGGAGAAGGCGCGTTCTATCCCCCGTCGATACTCGATCGGGTCACGATGAAAACCCGTGCATATCACGAAGAGCTATTCGGGCCTGTAGCCGCCGTGATACGCGCAACAGATGAAGAGGAGGCCGTTCACATCGCCAACGATACCCGTTTCGGTCTTGGCTCCAGCATCTGGAGTCGCGATGCCGAGCACGCAGAGGAAATCGCGCAGCGAATCGAGGCCGGCTGCACCTTTATCAACGGCATGGTCAGGTCGGATCCGCGCCTACCTTTCGGCGGCACCAAGGCTTCCGGGTTTGGCAGGGAATTGTCCTATCATGGCATTCGGGAATTCGCCAACATCAAAACGGTCTGGATCCGATAGATTTCCGGTGAAGCCGAGGAGACGCCGCATAGCGAGGTATGCCTGTCGAGCGACTGATGATCACGTCACCCCCTGACCGATCATCGCATCCGCTACCTTTACGAAGCCGGCGACATTGGCGCCATTAACATAGCTGACGCTGCCGTCTTTGCGCCGCCCGTATTGCAGGCAGGATCGGTGGATGGCCTGCATGATCTCAAGCAATCTCGCATCCACCTCTTCCCGGGGCCAGGAAAGACGCATCGCATTTTGGCTCATTTCGAGACCGGAGGTGGCTACACCGCCCGCGTTACTGGCCTTACCCGGCGCAAACAGCACGTTGCTGTGCTCGAAGCGTTTCACGGCCTCGGCCGTCGAAGGCATATTGGCGCCCTCGGCGACACAGATCACGCCATTCTTGATCAGGGTTGCCGCATCTTCTTCATTCAGCTCGTTCTGCGTCGCGCATGGCAAAGCCACGTCCACAGGTACGTGCCATGGGCGCAAGCCGGAAATAAAAGTGGCCTGCACGCGTTCCGCATAGTTGCTGATGCGGGCGTAATGACGATTTTTCACGTCCATCAACTCAGCCAGTTTTTCGGTGGTGAAACCTTTTTCATCAACCACCGTGCCGCTCGAGTCGGATATGGTGACTACCTTGGCGCCCAGCGCCATCGCCTTTTCCACGGCATATTGCGCGACGTTCCCGGAGCCGGAGACGGAAACACGCAAACCGTCGAGCGACCGGCCGGATTGCTTGAGCATTTCTTCGGCGAAATATACGGTGCCATAGCCGGTGGCTTCGGGGCGGATCAGAGATCCGCCAAAGCTCATTCCCTTGCCGGTAAAAACGCAATCGGCGCGGTTGGACAGTTTTTTCATCATGCCGGCCATGAAGCCGACTTCCCGTCCGCCAACGCCGATATCCCCGGCCGGTACGTCCGTATCGGAGCCAATATGGCGGAACAATTCGCTCATATAAGCCTGACAGAAACGCATTACCTCTCCCTGGCTTCGACCCTTGGGGTCGAAATTCGAACCGCCTTTGCCGCCGCCCATGGGCAAGGTGGTCAGAGCGTTCTTGAAAGTCTGTTCGAACGCCAGAAATTTGAGAATGGAAAGATTCACCGAGGGATGGAAACGAGTGCCTCCCTTATAGGGGCCGATAGATGAGCTGTGCTGGATGCGGTAGCCGCGATTAACGTTCACCTCTCCGTGATCATCCACCCAGGCTACCCGAAAAATGATTATTCGCTCCGGCTCCGTAAGACGATCCAGAAGGCCGTGCTCGGCATAACGGGGATGTTCGGTGATAAACGGCCAAAGGCTTTCCATGACTTCAGCAACCGCCTGCAGATATTCGGGCTGACCGGGATTATGCTCGGATATGTAAGCGCAGAATTCTTGAAAGCTTTGATACTTCATTGCGATTTCCCCTTAGTGACAAAACCATTCCGGCAAGGCGTGTATTCTGCCAAATTACCAGCGAAATCGCACTGTATTATTTTTGCCGCCTTATTTTGCCGCCTTATTTTGCCGCTTCAGCGGGATTCATCATCCTTTTTTTCGTCATTCCTTTTGCGCGGCCTGGTCCACCAGACAATAATGATCAGTAGCGCCAGTGCGACGCCTGCTTCCAGCAGCAATATCCACATAGGGTCAAGCATGATGTATAGTTGTTGAACGCAACTTTAACCAAAATTTGATGAAAAACCAATGAAAAACCAATTAAGTTTTCTTGCCGTCGCCTCATTCCTGTTGCTCAACGCCTGTACGATGGCGCCCACGCGCGCTCCCGTCGTTGACGAAAAACCGGTGGCGTCGACGGTTGCACCAGCCGCTTCGGCGCCCGCAGCCGTACTCAAGCCGACCGATTGGAACGCATTGACGGGCTGGACCGACGACGACATTTTACCCGCATGGGATGCATTCCTTCGCAGCTGCGCCGTCTTGAGAAATCAGCCGCTATGGCAGGACACCTGCATTCAGGCTGCCACCATGCGGGGACAGGATCGCGTCACGCGGCGTCACTTCTTCGAGAGCCGTTTCGTTCCGCACCAGGTACTGAATTCGGATGGTAGCGATGATGGCCTGATCACCGGCTATTATGAACCTTTATTGAAGGGCAGCCGCAAGCCATCCTCGCGTTACCGCTATCCGCTTTATACCACGCCGGATGAGCTGCTTGTGGTCGACTTGAGCGAGGTGTATCCCGAACTCAAGAATATGCGGCTGCGGGGGCGATTACAAGGGCGCAAAGTCGTACCTTATTATAGCCGGTCTGAAATAGAGAATAATCCGGCGCCGCTGCAGGGTAAGGAACTTCTTTGGGTAGATGATGAGATCGATCTGTTTTTTCTGCAGATCCAGGGTTCAGGCCGGGTGCAACTCGAGAATGGCGAAATCGTGCGAGTCGGCTACTCCGAGCAAAACGGGCGCCCTTATAAGTCGATTGGAAAGCTACTGGTGGAGCGTGGCGAACTACCGCTGGAAAAAGCCTCCATGCAGGGAATCAAGGCATGGGGGCAGAAGAACCCGCGCAAGTTGAGCGCGTTGCTGCAGCAGAATTCGAGCTTCGTTTTTTTTCGTGAGCTGCCCGCCGGGATAACGGGGCCGCTGGGTGCGCTCGGCGTACCTCTGACCGCGGGCAGAAGCCTTGCAATCGATCCACGCGCCGTACCCCAGGGCGCGCCGGTTTTTCTTGCCACCACCTGGCCCAATACCGACAAGCGGCTGCACCGTCTGATGGTCGCTCAGGATACCGGCGGGGCCATCAAGGGTAGTGTGCGCGCCGATTTTTTCTGGGGCTTCGGTCCGGACGCCGGAGATCAGGCCGGGAAAATGAAGCAGAGCGGCAAAATGTGGGTGCTGATGCCCACCGGTTATGTACCGGAAGTCCAGATTCGGTAAGTGCGTTATTGATCCGGCGAGAAAATACCATGAATATCGTCATTCCGGGCTTGACCCGGAATCCAGTACAAACGAACAAGGGCGTGCTTTGAACCATTTGCTCGCCGGATCAATAGTACATATGCCCAGGCATCCGGCTCCACCGTTCTTCGCAAGCGCATAATCCGGCATTTTGCGGTAGCCGCCTCGAGCTTCTTTTCGATGGTTTCAGCGGGAATCATGCCCGGCACGATCGAGCCATCCGCAAAGATCAACGTCGGGGTACCGGTTATACCGTGCTTTCGTCCTGTCTGAAGGAGGGTATCAATTGGCGTTTCGCAACTCTTTCCCGTTGGGGCCTTATTTTGCAGCATGAAGTCATCCCAAGCCTTGAGCCGGTCAGGAGAACACCATATCGCCGTGGCGGTGGGGATCGAGCCGTTTAGAACCGGGTAAAGCAATGTGTAGATGGTTATGTCGCTGATCTTCTGCAGCTCCTTCTCCAGGCGCTTGCAATAGGGGCAGTTGGGATCGGAAAAGACTACCAGGCTGCGCTTCCCGTTGCCTCTGGTTGCTTTGATTGCATGCTCCAGCGGAAGGGAGTCGATGCTTATCCGCCGCGCATCCTTGATCTGTTGCAAGCGCTCGCTGGTCAGACTTTGTTTGGTCTGTGGATCAACCACATGACCAAAGAAGAAATACGTTGCTTTTTCGTCCGTATAAAACAACTCGCCGCCCACCACAACCTCATATAACCCGAGATAAGAGGTTTTTTTCACACTTTCAATTTTTTCCCCGGGAAAATTTGCCGAAAGCGTTTTTTTCAAGGATGCCTCATCAGCAAAAGCGGCGCCGGCAAGAAAGCACAACAATAAGGAAAATGACAACGAAGAGAACGTAAGTTTTAAACGCATGACCTGATTGCTCCAATTGAGATATATCTGTGGTGGATGGCGCGCGATGGGCGCCGCCGCACCATGAATTCGCCAGTGTGGACCGTTCGGTCTCAGCTCAATGCATGCTGCATCAACCGGTCTTTTACGAGGGGTAGCCGGTTGGTGAGGCCCAACCCTAAATTACGCAGGCGAACGAGCGTCGGGTTAGTATTGCTGAATAATTTCTGCAGGCCATCGGTAACGAGTTCCATGGCCAGTATATCCTCCTTGCGTGCGCGCTCATAACGGCGCAGCAACCGGTAGTCGCCGCAATCCGGTTGCGACCCGCGCGCAATGAGCGTGTCAGCCAGCTGGTCCGCATCGCGCAGACCCAGATTCACGCCTTGTCCGGCAAGGGGGTGGATGCCATGGGCGGCATCCCCGATGAGGGCAAGACGCGGCTGCACCAGTCTATTCACATGCACAAAATTCAGTGGAAAAGCGGCGGGCTGCGTAACAAGGCGCAGCTTGCCCAACGTACCGCGGGAAGCCCGGGCGACCCGGCGGCACAGCTCCGTTTCCGATAAATCGAGTAACGCGCGGGCTTGCTCTTCATCTGCCGACCATACCATGGAGACCAGCGTATCCGGCAACGGCAGCAGCGCCAGCACGCCATCCCGCCGGAACCACTGATACGCAACGTTGCGGTGGGGACGCTCCGCGCTGAAATTGGCCACCACGCCTCGTTGTTGATAAGAATGTCGCGAAACTTCGATTTCCGCTTGTGCGCGCACCCAGGAATTCACACCATCCGCGCCAACGATCAATCCTGTTTGCAGGGTCTTGCCGTCAGCCAGATGCAATTCGGCATGAGATTCGTTCCACGTTATCGAGGCGCATTGCGCAGGGCAGAAAACCTTGATGGCCTTCTTCTGGCGCTTGAGCGCGCTCCACACGGCGGCTTGAAGCCGGCCATTCTCCACAATGAACGCCAGTTCCGTCAATCCGATATCGTAAGCGCTGAAATCGATGCGCGCGGCGCTGTCATCGCCGAACACCGCCATTTTATAAACCGGCGTTATCCGGGCCTCGTCCAGCATCTGCCATACCCCGAAGTTTTGCAGAAACCTGGCGCTACCGGGGCTAATGGCGTAAATCCTGCTGTCCCAGCCGTTACTGCGGGGAAGAGGGCTCGGCGCGTGCGACTCCACCAACGCCACCTTGAGACCACTGTCCTTGAGCGCAAGCGCCAGACTTGCTCCAACCAGCCCGCTGCCAATAATAACAACATCGAATTTCATGAAGGCATCACTTTGAGTGGCGTAAAACGTCTTCGGGGATAATCCTAAATCCGGTAGTTGGACGGGGTGAAGTGTGCGGTTTTTGGGGTGCAG
>JAKDLC010000283.1 GCA_030453055.1 Nitrosospira sp. | reverse complement strand
ATACGAAACAAAAGACCAGCGAGGGCGCGCGTCAATTTATGAAACATTCGGGTTATAGCCCGTATCGGCGGCATTGGCCGTATTCGGCATCCCGGACCGCCCTGCCCCTCACTCCGCAATCATCGTCCTGGCGTCAGACCGGCAGGCTCGTTATTCGAAAAAGAGATAAGCAAATGAAATGTTATTGGTTCCCTCCGGGAAGATCGGCTGATAGCTTCAACTCCGTGGCTATCTTCTCCTTTGTTGTAATTTGTGGCGCCAGCCATTGGTTAGCGCCGTTTCCTTTTCATTGCCGGGTAAACCGTAGACATAATGAGCACCCGCACTAAAAAATTCGGTATGCAAGAAATTGCATATGACAATTTAATATAAAACAATTATTATTTGCTATATAAAAATAGCGTCATTCCGCATCAGGATCACTCAAACACTTAACCAAGGAGACTGAAATGGCCGATATTCATCAAGGACACACCGCGTTAGGAGACGTGGCGGCACGCACGCTCGCCAATGCCACTAAAACCGTTCCCCAGTTGCGGCTTATTACGCCGCGCTGGTTTGTTCACCTGCTGCACTGGGTGCCGGTTGAAGCCGGTATTTATCGTGTCAACAAGGTAAAGGATGCCGACAAAATCGCGGTGGACTGTTCTCAAAAGGACGAGCGCGAGCTGCCCCAAACCTTCGTCGACTACGAGGAATGGGGCCGGGAGTATCTCTTGAGCGCGGTGAATACCGTAGTGGATGTGCATACCCGTGTTTCCGATCTTTACAGCAGCCCGCACAACCAGATTCATGAACAGATTCGCCTGACCATTGAAATCGTGAAGGAACGCCAGGAAAGAGAGCTGTTGCATAACAAGGAATATGGCTTGCTGAACAATATCAATGACGCCATGAGAATAAAAACGCGGTCGGGCGCACCCACTCCGGACGATCTGGACGAACTGCTTGCGTACGTCTGGAAAGAACCTGCGTTCTTTCTGGCACACCCGCGTGCGATTGCAGCGTTTGGCCGCGAGTGCACGCGCCGTGGCGTGCCGCCCCCCACCGTAACCTTGTTTGGCTCACAGTTCCTCACCTGGCGCGGATTTCCCCTCATTCCCTGCGACAAAATTGACGTCGTCAAGGACAAGACCTCCATCCTCCTGCTGCGCACGGGAGAAAGCCGTCAAGGCGTTGTCGGGCTGTACCAGCCGGGATTGCCGGGAGAACAAAGCATGGGCTTGTCCGTGCGTTTCATGGGCATCAATCATCAAGCCATCGCTTCTTACCTGATTTCCCTGTATTGCTCGCTGGCGGTGCTGACAGAAGATGCGGTCGGCGTACTCGAAAATGTCGATGTGGGCAAATATCATGAGTACAAATAATCCGCCAAGTCCGGGCGCAGGGGATGGGGCCGCGAAGCCTGGCTATCTGCCCTCTATTGAGGAGCTTACGCGCCTGGCGAACGAAATGTTTTCCACCCCGCCGGGTACAGAACAAGTTTCCGGAATTCCTTTCGATACTGGCACCGGGATTCCCACCGGGTCTTCTTCCGGAGCGCCCTACAAAGTTCCCCATTCAGCGGCAGCTTCGCCACATCCGAAATCCATGGCGCCGTCCGGAGCTCCTTTCGGTGTTCCCTACGGAACCCCAAGTTCGGCGGCAGCCGCATCAGACCCGAAATCCGTGATGCCCTCCGCAGCACCTCCAGGTTCTTACTACACCGTCCCATATTCGGCGGCTGCCCAGGCTCTGAGGATTCCGGTACTCGGCGCGGAGCTCCCCTACGCGGATACGTTTACCGGGCTTTCACTGCCGATTCCCCGCGAGTTGCGTGCCCCGGCTGGAAAATCGCCATTCTACTTCCTTGACGAGGCCATGCCATTTGGCGGCGGTGCGCGCACGGGGCAAATACCGGCGATCGCATCGGCGCACCCCGCATTCGACGCTAACGCCGTGCGGCGCGACTTTCCGATCCTGAAGGAACTGGTAAACGGCCGTCCGCTGATCTGGCTGGACAACGCCGCCACAACGCAGAAACCACAGTCCGTGATCGATCGCCTCTCGTACTTCTATCAGCACGAAAATTCCAATATCCATCGTGCGGCGCATGAACTGGCGGCGCGCGCCACCGATGCTTATGAAGAATCGCGGGAGAAGGTGCGCCGTTTCCTCAATGCCCCTTCCGCCGATGAGATCATTTTCGTCAGAGGCACGACCGAAGCAATCAATCTTGTTGCGCAGAGCTGGGGCCGGCAAAACGTCAATGAAGGGGACGAGGTCGTCATCACCTGGCTGGAACATCATGCCAATATCGTTCCCTGGCAAACACTGTGCAACGAGAAAGGCGCGAAGCTGCGCGTAGCGCCGGTGGACGACGACGGTCAGATATTGCTGGATGAGTATCAGAAACTGCTCGGCTCGCGTACCAAACTGGTGTCATTCTCTCAGGTCTCCAATGCTCTGGGTACCGTCACCCCGGCCCGCCAGATGATAGAAATGGCGCACCGTGTCGGCGCTCGCGTGCTGGTGGATGGCGCGCAGTCCGTTTCGCATATGCGCGTGGACATGCAGCAGCTCGACTGCGACTGGTTTGCTTTCTCCGGTCACAAGGTATTCGGTCCCACGGGCATCGGCGCCCTGTTCGGCAAAAGCGATTTGCTCAACACGAGCCCCCCGTGGCAAGGCGGCGGCAACATGATCCAGAATGTCACTTTTGAGAAAACGACGTATCATGGCACGCCTGCGCGTTTCGAGGCCGGCACGGGCAATATTGCCGACGCGGTGGGCCTGGGCGCTGCAATCGATTATGTGGAACGGATCGGCATCGATAACATAAACCGCTATGAGCATGACCTGATGGCGTATGCGACCCGCGGCCTCAATACTGTCCCCGGTCTGCGGCTGATCGGCACCGCGCCGGACAAAGCGGGGGTGTTGTCGTTTGCCCTGAAAGGATTCGCCACCGAAGAGGTCGGCGACGCGTTGAACCGTGAAGGCATCGCGGTGCGTGCAGGGCACCATTGTGCGCAGCCCATTCTGCGGCATTTCGGCCATGAAAGCACGGTGCGTCCCTCGTTGGCGCTATACAATACTTACGCGGATGTCGATACACTGATAGCGGCACTACACCGTCTGCAAGGTGGCCGCTATAATTTTTGAAGCAACACCTGCAATAGAGGCTACCCGTATCCGGAGAATATCGCGGGCAGCCTTCCTTTAGTTTCTATTTCGCGCATTCGAGCATCTCCAGCACAATACAGTATAGCCTTTAGCCCCCCTATGAATTTCCAGCAGTTACGCATCATCCACGAAACGGTCCGGCGGAATTACAACCTGACCGACGCGGCAAACGCCCTGTTTACGTCGCAATCCGGCGTCAGCAAACACATAAAAGATCTCGAAGATGAGTTGGGCGTCGAGCTGTTCGTGCGCAAGGGCAAACGGCTGCTTGGATTGACCGATCCCGGCAAGGAGCTGGTGAAAATCGTCGAGCGCATCCTGCTCGATGCCAGGAACGTCAAACGGCTGGCCGAACAGT
>JAKDLC010000282.1 GCA_030453055.1 Nitrosospira sp. | reverse complement strand
AATTTCACCGCGCGCTCGATCTTTCCGGAAAGTATCACCTTTGCGGTCAACGCGGAATCGGGAACGACCCCCGCCTGCTTCAGCATCAGGATATCGATGGTATCTCCCGGCAATTTGCTCAGAGCTGACAGCCGCACTTCCGCGACACTTTTTTTGGATGGAGAAACAAAGCCACGCTTGGGTAAGCGACGTTGCAGAGGCATCTGCCCGCCTTCAAAACCCACTTTGTGAAATCCGCCGGTACGGGATTTCTGTCCCTTGTGGCCGCGCCCGGCTGTCTTGCCAAGACCGGAGCCGATGCCGCGCCCAACACGCCGCCCGGAGTGCCTGGCGCCGACAGCCGGTTTAACGGAATTCAGTTGCATCTATGCCCCGCTCTTAACGAGATAGTAAACATTCCTGATCATGCCCCGCACCGCTGGAGTATCTTCCAGCTCGGCGCTGCTATTGATTCCGCGCAGCCCTAATCCACGCACGGTGGCGCGATGTGATTGCTTGGTGCCAATCAGACTCTTGATCAGGGTTACCTTGATTTTTTTCTCACTCCCGGTCATTTCGCCAGCCCCATGATTTCTTCTACGCTCTTGCCGCGCTTGGCTGCGATTTCCGCTGGCGTGTTCATCGCTTGCAAGCCATGCAAAGTTGCGCGTACGACGTTATAAGGATTGGTTGAACCAATACACTTCGCCAGAATGTCGTGTACACCCATAACTTCGAATATTGCACGCATCGGCCCTCCCGCGATGATGCCGGTTCCCTCTGAAGCGGGTTGCATATATACGGTGGCGGCGCCGTGCCTGCCGATAACCGGATGATATAGCGTACCGTTCTTGAGATTCACTTTGATCATCTTGCGGCGCGCCTCATCCATCGCCTTTTGAACGGCTACCGGCACTTCGCGAGACTTACCTTTGCCCATGCCAACGCCGCCATCCCCATTTCCAACCACGGTTAGCGCAGCAAAACCGAGGATGCGCCCCCCTTTGACCACCTTGGTAACGCGATTGATGGCCACCATTTTTTCCTTGAGACCGTCGCCACGGTCATCGCCTTGCGGTACCTTCCCCTGCATCCTTCCCTGCATCTTAGCCATTATCTATCCATTCCTCGCTTAGAATTTGAGGCCATGCTCACGCGCGGCTTCGGCCAATGCTTTAACGCGTCCGTGATATTTGAAACCCGAACGGTCGAACGCAACCGTCTCGATACCCAAGCCTCTGGCCTTCTCTGCAACTCGTTTGCCAACAGCCGCCGCTGCGGCGATTGTGCCACCGTTGTGCAACTCTTTGCGCAACTCCGGTTCCAGCGTCGATGCGCTGGTCAATACCTTACCCGCGACGCCATCTATCAGTTGTACATAAATGTGGCAGTTACTGCGATGCACCGCTAAACGCACCGCCTTCAATTCAGCTATCTTGGCGCGAGTACGGCGCGCGCGGCGCAGACGGGATGTTGTCGGATTCGGCATATCTACCCCAGTTATTTTTTCTTGGTTTCTTTCATTACAATGACTTCGTCCGTGTAGCGTACACCCTTGCCCTTATAAGGTTCCGGTCTGCGATAAGCACGTATTTCCGCCGCCACCTGGCCGACTTGCTGCTTGTCTATCCCTTTGACAAGAACCTCCGTTTGGCTCGGCGTTTCCACTTTCACACCCTCGGGCATTTTATGGGCGACCGGATGAGAAAATCCCAATGTCAGATTAAGAGTTTCTCCCGCCGCCTGGGCGCGATAACCGACACCTACCAACGTCAGCTTTTTCTCGAAACCGCTGGTCACCCCGTGGACCATATTAGCCAGCAGCGCGCGCATTGTACCCGACATCGCATTTGCGTGCTTGGAATCATTAGAAGCGCTTACCCGCAAATTATCACCGTCACGTTCAATGGCGATATCCGAAACGAGGCTGCGTCGCAACGTGCCCAGCGGTCCTTTTACCGACACTTCGGAAGCTGACAGGGTCACCTCGACATTTGGCGGAACCGGAACAGGATTTTTACCCACTCGAGACATTTTCTACACCCCTACGTCACGATACACAACACTTCGCCGCCCACACCACTGGCGCGCGCCTTTCGTTCGGTCATTACCCCTTTGGAAGTCGAAACGATTGCGACACCCAGGCCATTCATCACATCAGGAAGCTTGTTGCTCGCTTTGTAAACACGTAAGCCGGGGCGGCTTATGCGCTCAATATTCTCGATTACGGGACGGCCGGCATAGTACTTCAAACTGATATCCAACACAGGCTTTCCGTCTGCGTCATGAACCGCAAAATCCTCGATATAGCCTTCATCCTTCAATACCTGAGCGATCGCCGCTTTCAGTTTTGAGGCAGGCATCGCAACAGTGGTTTTTTCAGAAAGCTGCGCATTACGTACACGCGTCAGCATATCGGCGATGGGGTCACTCATACTCATCTAGGGGCACCTTTGGCAATCCAATTTTTGTAACGAGCTAAAAAATACTTTCACCGATCACATTGAACCCGGTCTCTGAATATGACTGCGTCGTTCGACATTCCAAAATAGTCACGCGCACCCATAGATAACTCTTTTTTTACCAACTGGCCTTTGTCATGCCGGGAATTTCGCCGTTCATGGCGATATCGCGAAGTTTGCCGCGACCGAGGCCAAACTTGCTATATACGCCGCGGGGGCGGCCGGTCAATGCGCAACGATTACGCAGTCGTGCCGGACTGGCATTACGCGGCAACATCTGGAGCTTGATCCTGGCTGAATGCCGCTCCTCGTCACTCATTTTGGCATCATTGATAACAACAAATAATTCAGCACGCCGTGCGGCAAATTTCTTCACGGTCTCTCGGCGTTTCAGGTCGCGGTTAATTACAGCTACTTTGGCCATCCTGCTCTCTCAATTTTTGAATGGAAATTTGAATCCCGCCAGCAGTGCCCTGGCTTCCGCATCGGTTTTTGCGGTGGTGGTGATGGTAATATTCATCCCACGTAATGCGTCGATTTTATCGTATTCGATTTCCGGGAAAATAATTTGCTCCTTTATACCCATATTGTAATTACCCCTCCCATCGAAAGCCTTGCCGGAAATACCGCGAAAATCGCGGATGCGCGGAATCGCCACGCTAACCAATCGATCAAGAAATTCATACATGCGAACGCGACGCAACGTAACCATGCAACCGACAGGATAGCCATCACGCACCTTAAAGGTGGCGATAGATTTCTTTGCCTTCGTCACCACCGGCTTTTGCCCGGCAATTTTTCGCATATCGCCCACGGCATTGTCCATGATTTTCTTATCCACCACCGCCTCGCCCACCCCCATGTTAAGCGTGATCTTGAGAATCCGCGGCACCTCCATCACGGATTTATAGCCAAATTGCTGCATTAGCTGTTTTACTACGGTGTCACGATAATATTCTTGTAAACGCGCCATGTTTCTTCCCATTTATCCTCTTAGCCCGGATGTTTCATAAATTCGCGTGATGATTACGCAGGATTTTGTTTTGTAGGGGGATTTTGTGAAAGAGCGGCGTAGTGACTCATA
>JAKDLC010000281.1 GCA_030453055.1 Nitrosospira sp. | reverse complement strand
GCTGTGGTTGGCCGGGAAGGATGAATCTGGGTAAGCGCGCCATTTGCAAGCCCCTGTATCGAGAAAGCGGCCATTATACTGCATTATTACCTTACAATCAATCGAGTCTGACCCCATTGAATTGTGCCATTGAATTGTGAATTGTGCGTTATGCCGATTTCCGCATCGTGACCTGTATGAGCGCTACGGGCTGTATAAACTCCTGATGGCAGCAGGCTGGCGCTCAGCGCATGCCTTGGTATGAAGAACATCGGAAAGCCGTGTGCGAGAAAATCGCATGCACGGTTTGATGAGGGAGGGCAGGTGGAAGCCTGCTCTCTACTCTACCCATTGATTCTGCCTTGATTGGATTGTTGATTGCTCTGTTGAGAATGGTTCATAGGCATATTTGTTTTTATCGAGGCCATCCGAGCTTCTCCGATTTGGTTGGACTAATCCTTAGGGATTCGGTCCTCAGGGATTGGAACTTTTGCCGTCGCCAGCACCTTGTCGATGCGCTTGCCGTCCATATCCATGACCTCGAAAACCCACCCTTCCCACTCACATCGATCTGCCGTCTGCGGCAGTCTTCCCACGAGCAGCATGACCATGCCGCTCAGTGTGTTGTAGCGTCCCTTTTCCTCTTCAGGCGCTTCTTTAAGGCCGAGCCGGTCCTTTAACTCGGGGATAGGAATAAAACCGTCAAGTAGCCAACTTCCGTCTTCACGCCTCACTGCCCACGCATCTTCCGGCCGATTCGGTTTGAACTCTCCGGTAACCGCCTCCATCATATCCTGTAACGTGATAATTCCCTGCACCTCACTGTATTCGTCGATGACAAAAGCGAAATGCGTACCCGAATTCTTGAAGTTTTCCAGTAACTCGATACCGGTCAGCGACTCCGGTACAAATACGGCGGGTTGAAGATTCTCAGTCAGATTCAGTTTCTCGCCGTGCAGTGTCTGGGTGAGGAACTCCCGCGCACTGGCCACACCCAATACTTCTCCCCAACCACTCTTGATTACCGGAAAACGCGAATACTCGCTGGCTTCGATCCGTTTGATATTGTCTTCCAGAGGTTGCCCGACATCCAGGTAAACCGCATCGCTTCGCGGCACCATGAGGGACGCGATCTGACGGTCGTCGAGACGGAAAACGTTGCGGACCATCTGATGTTCTTGATGCTCGATCACGCCCGCGTCGGAACCTTCAGCAAGCATCAAGTTGATTTCCTCCTGGGTTACCCTTGTCCCGGTCCTCTCTTTAACGCCAAAGATACGTAATATCAATTGGGTCGAGCCGGACAACAGCTTGATAAACGGTTTGGAGGCAACCGACAGCCATAGCATCGGGCGTGCAACCAAACGGGCGATTGACTCGGGATTGATCTGCCCCAAGCGTTTGGGGCCCAGATCGCCCAGCACTATGGTAAAATAAGTAATGCCGGCAACGATCAGTCCGGTCGCCAGATAGTCCGAGAGGGGGTTTTGCACGCCGAGGTTTTCGATCCAGACACTGAAGGGACGCGCTAACGCCGCTTCCCCGATGATCCCATTCATGATGCCAATAAATGTGATGCCAATCTGTATGGTGGAAAGAAAGCGATTCGGGTCATTACCTAGCTGAACGGCTGCCGCCGCGGCTTTATCGCCCACCTGAGCCAAATTCTGCAGCCGGGCTCTGCGTGCGGTAACCAAGGCAATTTCCGACATGGCGAAAACCCCGTTGAGTATGATGAGGGCAAATAGCAGTATTATTTCCATGAGTTATCCCGGATGTTTCATAAATTTGCGTGATGATTGCGAGTGCGCGCGTCAATTTATAGAACATCCGGTCTAGGTACGCCCGAACGCGCGGCTGGACAGCTGACAGTAAATAGGCCAAGGTTATATTGCCAGCACGGCAATTCGCTTGCAACACGCACGGGCCAATATGCGGTTGGCGCATCGTAACCGACCATTGGTACTGGGCGGTTTATTCCTGTTAGGGAAGCGGAACGTCATCCTGGAACAACAGTGGTTGAAATACGTACACCGCCTAACCCGTCGAAGAAGAAGTAATTTGCAATCAGTAAGACAACCGGCCCTGCTTCGGTAGGGCCTTTTTGCCCCAGCGTAATCAACGACCTCAATTCCAGCGCAGTTAATTCATTCGAATGAATTTAGCCATTTGCATACATCTTTAATCGCTGTTCGCCTCTTTTAGTAATAGTAAAGTGCGATGCGCGCAGCGTTTGCCCCCTGCGGGTTACTACATAAAATCCTCAGATTATGCTTCGCTAACCCACCCTACGCCAGCTCTACCGTTTCCCGCATTATGCATTTGGACTGGATTGCGGGTCAAGTCCGGAATGACGAATGTAGGCGAATTACATAAGTACCCCGTCTTTGGGTTCCAAGGGTGCTGGAATAGAGCGTTCGCCCAATTGTTGACGTAAGTCGATTTCGATATCTCGGCAAATGGAAGACATGGCAATATCCTCCATTTTTAGTTCGAATGGGTCTTCAGTTCGGCTTCCAATACGTTCGGTGGCGGAAAAAATCGTGGCTACGACAACATAAATTGGAACCGCTGCCCATCCGAGGTGTTGGATAAGCGCAAAAGGCAGCAGCAATACAAAGATCCATACAAACGGTTTGGTAATGAGCGCGTATTGGCGGGGCAAGGGGGTGTTCTTGATCCGTTCGCAACCGCCTTGGGCAGCAAAAAAATCCTTAACGGATTCCATGAGTCCAAAAATATAGGCATGTTGTTTAATCCATCCAGACATATATAACTCCCGCAACCGCAGAGCTTGGCGATGATTCAATAGCGTCGCTTTATTCACCGCCTCGTCCAATGCCTGAAATTCAGAATCCGATAAAAAAGGCTTTAGCTCTTCCCAAGTCTCTTCCTTCCGCAATTGCAAGCGTACGGCATTTAGAAAAGCCAGATGACGGTAGATGAGTTCACTATGTATGCCTCCGGCATCTTGCGCACCTTGTTCTTTTCCTCTTGGAGGCTGTATGTATCCTATTACCTGTGAGGCAAAATTTCGAGAGGCATTCGTCAGGTCTCCCCATGCCGTTCGAGCCTCCCAATATCTGCGATAAGCCTCATTGTTTCGAAAACCTAGAAGAATAGCGACGGCTATTTCAAAAACGGTGATTCCGGTAACAGGAAATGCCCTGTCGGAGAAGAAAACCAATTTCTGAAGATATACAAGGCAGCCGTATATAATGAAAAATAGGATATTTCGTCCTTCAATTTGGAGGATCCATTTAAGGCGTATCGTTCGTCCGACAATCATTTGTTATCGATCACTACTGTCCGGTTAAAAGTCGAATATTCAGTTGGTTGCTATGGGCAGGTCGTCGAGATTCAGCACATGCACGTATCATATCAATGGCACATATCAATGGGGTCAATAAATGGGGTCATAAATGGGGTCAGACTCGATTGGTCCTGAATTGTTCCGACCGTCTATCGCCACCCTTGGTCGCGGGCTCCACCCGGTTGTCAACAGCGATTTAAAATTGATACAGTTTTTCATCAAGCAGCGATTGAAAAC
>JAKDLC010000280.1 GCA_030453055.1 Nitrosospira sp. | reverse complement strand
GGAAGAGGCGGGCAAGGATATCACGGTGCAAACCAGTCTGCTCGAAGCGCGTCAACTTGCCGGATGCCGTCAATTGTTCGACGAATTTTCGCATGCCATGCTGGCGGCGCTTGAGCCGCGCGCATTTTTCATTGCCAAGCAACTTGAACAGCAGCAACGTCACGGCCGTTATCACGACGCCACCTCCAATCTTGAACCCAACTTAAAGGAAAGTCCCGGTGGTCTTCGGGATTTGCAGAATATCCTGTGGGTGAGCCGCGCTGCCGGATTGGGCAAGTCCTGGTCGGGCCTCGCCAAGGGTAAATTCATCACCCGGCGGGAAGCCCGCCTCGCGCAGCGTCATCAAAGCATCCTGCAGGACCTGCGCATCCGGTTGCATTATCTCGCTGGAAGGCGTGAAGACCGGTTGCTGTTCGATTATCAGACCGCCCTCGCCGAAGAGTTCAACATAGCCGGCAAGCCGCCGCGCCTTGCCAGTGAAATACTGATGCAGCGTTATTACCGTGCCGCCAACGCGGTAACGCAGATCAACACCATCCTGCTGCTCACACTCCGCGCTGAAATTTTTTCTGACAACATCGCGGTCCCGGTTGTTATCAACGGCCGTTTCCGGAAGCGCGGCGAATTGCTGGAAGCGCGCGACGACAGCATTTTCCGGCGGGATCCCGGCACGATTTTCGAAAGTACGCTGCTGCTGCAACAGCATCCTGAATTAAAAGCCCGCAGCGCGGCGACTCTGAGAGCAATGTGGCGGGCCGCCCCGCTCATCAATGCAACGTTCCGGCGCGACCCGCGCAATCACGCCCTGTTCATGAAAATTCTGCGCCAGCCGCGCGGACTGACCCGCGAACTGCGCCTCATGAACCGCTACGGCATCCTGGGGCGCTATATCCCGGCATTTGGGCGCATCGTCGGCCAGATGCAACATGATCTGTTCCATGTTTACACGGTGGATGAGCACATTCTGATGGTGGTGAGAAATCTGCGCCGTTTCATGGCGCCGGAATGCACTCACGAATATCCGTTATGCAGCCGGCTCATGGGTGAGTTCGAACGACCGGAAATACTTTATCTCGCCGGACTGTTTCACGATATCGCCAAAGGACGCAAGGGTGATCATTCGGCGCTTGGCAAAATCGAAGCCCAGCGCTTCTGTGAACAACACGGGATGTTACCGGAAGATACGGAGCTGGTTGCGTGGCTGGTGGAAAATCATCTGATAATGTCGATCACGGCGCAAAAAAAAGATATATCCGATGCGGACGTGATTGCAGACTTCGCCACGCGCATCGGGAAAGAACGCCGTCTCATCGCCCTTTATCTGCTCACGGTTGCAGATATTCGAGGCACCAGTCCGAAAGTATGGAATGCGTGGAAAGGCAAGCTGCTGGAAGATTTGTTCTGGGCGACGCGGCGGCATCTGTGCGGCGAGTCGATGCGTGCCGACGATACGCTGAAACACCGCAAAAACGAGGTGCTGAAATTGCTGCAACGCGCCGGCGTTCCCGCCGATGCGCATGAGCGGCTCTGGTCATCACTCGATCCCGCTTACCTGTTGCTGCACGATCCACAGGAAATCGCCTGGCACACGCGTCATTTGGGCCACCGGGTAAAATCACCTGCGCCGGTGGTAAAGGCGCGTATCGCACCCGTTGGAGCAGGTATTCAGGTATTGGTCTACGCTCCTGACCAGAAGGATTTGTTCGCGCGCATTTGCGGTTTTTTCGATGGCATGGATTACAACATCGTCGAGGCCAGAATCCATACTACCCGCGACGGCTACGCGCTTGATAGCTTCCTGGTGCTGGATCCGTTCAATGTGGTGAAGCACCAGCGTGATGTGATCGCTTTTGTGGAGCATGAACTGGCGCGGCAATTAGAACGGCAAGCGCCCTTACAATCCCCGCTCCAAGGGCGCTTGAGCCGCCAACTCAAGCATTTTCCGATTACACCGGAGATCGATATCGAACCCGATGAAAAAGGTACCTACCACGTTCTGTCGATCGTTGCCGGGGACCAAACGGGGCTGCTGTCGCGCATCGCCCAGGTGCTGGTGCGTTTCGGTATAAATGTACACAGCGCCAGAATCAATACCCTGGGCGAACGTGCCGAAGACACATTCCTGATCACGGGGCAAATACTGAATGAAACGAGAACCCTGATCCACCTGGAAACGGAACTTTTAAGCGCGTTGCAGACCGCAGGCAAAACAACCAATACAGGAACAGGACCGGAGCGGGCTGCCGGTTATGAATAACCAGCGGTTTCAGTTCGACGCGTTTCAGTTGGCGAAATGTCCAGGCGGGTGCGTAACAGCCGTGCGGCTTCGACCATGTGCTCCAAGGCCGTGATGGTCTCCGGCCAGCTTCGCGTCTTCAAGCCGCAATCGGGATTGATCCATAGTTGTTCCGGATTGATGACCAGGCAGGCTTTCTCCAGTAGTTCCAGCATCTCCCCGGTATCGGGAATCCGGGGCGAATGAATGTCATACACGCCGGGTCCGATCTCATTGGGATACTTGAAGCGGCCGAATCCGTCCAGCAGCTCCATGCGAGAACGTGACGTTTCGATGGTGATGACATCCGCTCCCATATCGGCAATGGCCGGCAGGATATCGTTGAATTCCGAGTAGCACATGTGGGTGTGTATCTGCGTATCATCCTTCACGCCGGAGCTGGCGACCCGGAATGCTTCCACCGCCCACTGAAAATATCCGTTCCAGTCTGCCTTTTTGAGCGGCAGTCCTTCGCGAAACGCCGGCTCATCGATTTGAATGATGCCAATGCCGGCCCGCTCCAGATCGGCGACCTCGTCACGGATGGCGAGCGCGAGTTGCAGCGCCGTGAGGGAGCGCGGTTGATCATTGCGCACAAACGACCACATCAACATGGTGATGGGTCCCGTCAACATGCCTTTTACCGGCTTTGCCGTCTGACTTTGCGCATATTGAATCCAGTCGACCGTCATCGGTTCGGGGCGATAGATATCGCCATAGAGAATCGGCGGCTTTACGCAACGCGAACCGTAACTTTGCACCCACCCATTCTCGGTAAAGGCATAGCCCCATAATTGCTCGCCGAAATATTCCACCATGTCATTGCGCTCGGACTCACCATGCACGAGCACATCCAATCCGATCTCCTCCTGTTTGTTTATGGCCAACCGGATCTCATTGCGCATCGCTTCCAGATACGGCAAATTACCGAGTTCGCCTTTCCTGAACGCGGCACGCGCCTGACGAATCTCCGGGGTCTGCGGAAACGAACCGATGGTGGTGGTGGGCAGAAGGGGAAGCCGAAAACGTTGCCGTTGCAGTACCTGCCGCACCGCAAACGGACTGGCGCGCCTGCTATCATTCGACGTCAGGCGTTGCAGGCGTTCCTGCATTACCGGATTGTGTATGCGCGGTGAGTTGCGGCGCGCTTGCCCTGCCTGGGTAGAGGCGTCCAGACTTTCCCGTATCGCGCTTTCTCCCTGGTTCAGACCCCGCCCGAGGATCGATACCTCTTGCAATTTCTGCACAGAGAACGCCAGCC
>JAKDLC010000279.1 GCA_030453055.1 Nitrosospira sp. | reverse complement strand
GTATGGCGACAATCTAGTCATTTTTAAGTAACGATATCTCTGACTCACTACACTATAAGTATGGCGATGGATAGGGGTGAGCAGATTATGGGTGAGAAGATCCATGGGTAACAGTATTTTCGGCATCGGACTAAGCGCGCTGAGCGCAGCGCGAAGTGGACTGCTCGTTACCGGCCATAACGTCAGCAATGCGTCTACTCCCGGCTATACCCGCCAGCAGATCGTCCAGTCGACCAACCCGGCCCAAGCCACCGGCGCAGGATTCATTGGCAAGGGGGTGAAGGTCGATACGGTGAGCCGTTCATACAATCAGTTTTTGACCCATCAGGTCACACAGGCAAAAACCGAATCCGCCCAGCTCGATACGTATTACGCCCAGATACAGCAGATCGATAGACTACTGGCGGATCCAAATGGAAACGTGGGTCTTGCGCCGGCGCTACAGAATTTTTTTGGAGGTGTACAAGACATCGCTACCAACCCATCGGATGCGCCCTCCCGGCAAACGATGCTGTCTGGCGCAGAGGTGCTGGTACGGCGCTTCCAGTCGCTGGATGGCCGTCTCGATGAAATCCGGGACGGAGTGAACACGCAAATAAAGGATAGCGTTTCGTTGATCAATACGTTCGCGGCGCAGATCGGCAAGCTGAACGAAGCCATCGGCCAGGCTGAGGGTGCCACCCGTAACCAGCCCGCGAACGATCTGCGGGATCAGCGCGACGAACTGGTGGTGCAACTCAATCAGGAGATTCGCACCAATGTCGTTAAGCAGGACGACGGCTCGTACAGCATCCTGATTGGCAGCGGCCAGCCGCTATTGGTGGGCACCCAGGTTTTCCAACTCGGGACCACGGCCTCTCCAACCGACGCGCGCCGCGTCGAGGTGACGTATGTGGCTGACGGCAACAGCACACCCATCAGGGAATCGACGCTGGATGGCGGTAAGCTGGGCGGGCTGCTGCAATTTCGCTCCGAATCGCTCGATGCCGCCCGCAATGGTCTGGGACGCGTCGCAATAGGCCTGGCAGGTACTTTCAATGAGCAGCACCGTCTGGGACAGGATTTGCATGATAACTTGGGCGGCGATTTCTTTACCGTGCCGGCGCCATCGGTGACGTCCTCCGCAACAAACGCCGGTAGCGCGGTTGTCGCCGCTGCAATTACCGACTACAGCGCTCTCACCACCAGCGATTACCGCCTGCAGTACGATGGCGCCAACTATACCCTCACGCGCTTGACGGACGGTGTCGCGCAGACCTTCGCCGCATTTCCGCAGACCGTGGATGGCGTGAGCCTGAGCCTGGCTTCCGGTACCGCTGCCGCGGGAGACGATTTTCTGATCCAGCCCACGGTAAACGGAGCCGGTCAAATTGCGGTCGCCATTCAAGACACCGCTCTGATCGCAGCAGGTGCGCCGATCCGCACCGATGCGCCGCTTGCCAATATCGGCACCGGGCGTATTAGCGCCGGGTCGGTCAACGCGCCGCCGCCGACCGACCCCAACCTGAAAATGCCGGTGACGCTTACCTTCACCAGCGCCACTACCTTCGATGTGAGCGGCGTCGGCACCGGCAATCCGTCCGGTGTCGCGTTTACCGCAGGCGGTTCGATCAGTTACAACGGGTGGACCGTACAAATCACTGGTTCGCCCCAGCCGGGAGATACATTCAGCATCGGCCCCAACACCAATGGTGTGGGCGACAACCGCAATGCCCTGCTGTTGGGGGCATTACAAAGCAATAACACCCTGGCGGGCGGAACGATAAATTACCAGGCGGCCTATGGCCAGGTAGTCAGTCAGATCGGCAACAAAACCCGCGAGCTGAATGTAACCAGCGCCGCCCAGACAAACCTGGTGAGCCAGACGTACGCTTTGCAGCAAGCCGAGTCGGGTGTCAACCTGGATGAAGAGGCGGCCAATTTATTGCGTTACCAGCAGGCATACCAGGCGGCCGGCAAAGTGATACAGACAGCCGGCCTGATGTTCGACACGCTGCTTGCGCTGAGCAGGTAAGCAACGCAAGCAAAGGAGCCGACATGCGCTCCGGCAGCCCGCGTAGGCGTAGGATGGGTGAAGCATAGCGTAACCCATCAAAACCATGGATAACAGCCAGCGTAGGATGGGTGGAGCGTAGCGTAACCCATCAAAGCCACTGAATGGATAACCGTTAGATCGTAAAAAAGGCAAAGGAGAAGTCATCATGCGCGTCAGCAGTAACACCAGCTTTGAGTTCGGCGTCGCCGCGCTCAACCGCCAGCAGGCCGCGCAAGTCAAGACCCTGGAACAGATAAGCAGCGGCAGGCGCGTTCTTACGCCCTCGGATAGCCCTGCAGCCTATGTTCGCGCGCTTGGGGTATCCCAGGCCGACGCCAGTAACGCCCAGTATGCCGCTAACCGGCAGAGCGCCACGAGTAGCCTGGAGATGCTGGAGGGAACCCTGAGGAGCGTAACGAATCTGGTGCAGAACGCGCAGGAATTAACGATACGAGCGGGAAACGGCACGTTCAGCGACAGCGAGCGTACCGCCATCGCCACCGAATTGCGCGGCAATCTCGACGAAATGGTGAGTCTTGCCAATCGTACCGATGCCAACGGACAATACCTGTTTTCCGGCTTTCAGGGTTCGACCAAGCCTTTCGTCGATACGGGCAGCGGCATGCAGTATTTCGGCGACGATGGCCTGCGAATGGTACAGGCCAGCGCATCGCGCCAGCTTGCCGTGAACGAGTCGGGAAGAGAGGTATTCGAGCGTATTCCGGCTTCCGCCGGCGGTTACCAAAGCGTGTTCAAGACGCTCTCGGACTTGATCGGCGTCCTCGAAACTCCCGTAGTCACCGCCGCCGACAAGACCGCGCTCGCCAACGGTCTGAGCTCAGCGCAGAGCAATTTGTCGAGTTCACTGGATAATGTGCTGCGCGTCCGCTCAGGGGTGGGCACACGCATGAATGAAGTGGATACGCTCGATGTCACCGGCGATGACCTGAACATTCAATACAAGCGGCAGCTTTCCGAACTGCAGGATGTCGACTATGCCAAGGCCATCAGCAGCCTGACCCAGCAACAGATCTTCCTGGAGGCGACGCAGAAAGCGTTCCTGAAGGTGCAGGGGTTGTCGCTGTTTGATTATTTGCGGTGATGATAGCGCGGACTTTCCGTCAATAAGGGGTAGTTCGTAACGCCTCCGAGTCGATATACCGGCACAGGAAAATGGTTTTCAGAACCTTGCCAAGTTCCGTTAATGCCTGATAAGTCGGATGTTGCAGGTTGCCGCGCGTGAAGCGGCGTAGAATGGCTTCGGCTTCTGCGGTGCCCAGACGCAACGCGGCCGTGTATTTGAGCATTTCATCGTACTGCTGCCGGATCAAATCCCATTTGATTGGACGCGTCAGAATTTCTGTGAGATTGGGATAATTGCCAGCACTGTCTGTCTCCGGCAAGTGCAGCTTTTGCGAGGCGACAGCTTTGAGACGCGGTAATATCAAGTAAAAGTTATTCCGGATGAGCTGTCACATGGAGGGTTAGACCGGCCTGCTTCT
>JAKDLC010000278.1 GCA_030453055.1 Nitrosospira sp. | reverse complement strand
GCAAACTCGCCACTTGCTTTCCTCGATCGCGGCGATTCGAGCCAAATTATCGAATTGATCCGTTGTGGCTTGCCGGCATCTACCATCGACGTTGTTGCGAGATTATTGTCATTGTCCCGCGCCGCGTTGCTTGATGCCATCAAGATTCCGCCCAGCACCGTAGAGCGGCGCTTGCGGACCGGTGAGGCGCTCAGTGCCGATGAAAGCGATCGCATCAGCCGAGTCGCCAAAGTGCTGGACCGCGCCGTGGAAGTGTTTGGCGCCGAGATTGAGGGTAAGGCCTGGATGACCGATTCGATTTCGTCCCTTGGGGGGAGAACGCCCTTGTCTTTACTGGATACGATAGAGGGTTACGAACTGGTCACCAGGACCTTGTCGAGAATCGAGTATGGAGTCTACGGTTGAGCGTAATCCTGTGGCGCATTGCCCAGGAAACACTTGAATATCGGGCCGACGATCTGTCAGGCTTGGGCGCGGCTGTGATTGGTGGGCGCTGGAACAGTGTCGGCAAAGTCTTGGTCTACACCTCTCGGTCGGTGGCCCTTGCCTATCTTGAATCGCTCGCCCACATTGGACGCGAGGCGCCACGCAATCGCTTCCTGATCCGCATCAACGTGCCAGATCGAGTGTGGGAACGTGCGTTGCGGGTGAAAGAGAAAGAATTGCCGCCCACCTGGCGCGTCGAACCGGCTGGTCAAGCCAGCGCTCGGTTTGGTGACAAGTGGCTGGCATCCGGAAAATCGGCGCTATTATGCTTGCCGTCGGTGATCGTACCGGAGGACTGTAACGTACTGATCGATCCGAAGCATGATGACGCTCGATCGTTCACGCCGAGAGTCGAACGGCAGCTGCTATATGACCCGCGGGTGCTGCGCTTATAATCTGGCCTGCAATTCGAAGCTCCGCCAGCCCCACATTTTCCGCGAGGTAGATGAAATGCTCCATCAAGTCACGTCTCGCCGTCACTCGCTGGTGAACCTTGGACATCAGCGCTGCTTCTTTCGTGCTTTCAGCTGGGCCAAGGCCTCTTTGCGAATGGCGCTCCAATCCGCCGGTGTCAGTTCACTCTCTGGGCTATTCAGTCCTTCCAACAGTTTCGCTTCGAGTTGTTCTTCGGCTTTACGTTTCTCGTCGGCACGGATCAGCTCGCGCATGTATTCGCTCGCGCTGCTGTAGCGGCCTTGGGCGATCTGCCCATCGACAAACTGCATCAAGGGGTCAGGCAGTGAAATGTTCATGCTTTGCATGGGAGTACCTCCTTTCCCTTGGTTACAGTATCAATGATGGCATGAAATAGAACCGTCAGCATGCCAAGGCGCGATGAGCCGCCGCGTCGTCTTCTTCTTCATACGACCAATCAATGATTTACAACAGTGGCTATGTCAAAAAACCATGGAAAACAGCGTCTTTTGGGCGAGTTATACTCGAAAGTTGGGCTAACCGCGTAACACCATCTCATGCGCAGCGGTCACGTTCATCCGGAATCATCGGTCACGTTCACCGGAATACGCAGTAGCAGGTAAAATGCAAGCTGAACTGTATTGGTGGACGCCACCGGTATTAGGTTAGGTGTAAAATCTATATGGTTAAAATTAACAGGCAAGAGGAAGGAGTGAGAAGTGGGACGCACTAGCGGAAGACCTTTGTCAGATGCTCTTGCCATTGAAACATTCTTGACGGACATTGGTATCTCCTTTAGATCAACACAGGTAAAACTTATCTATGAAGCTGAGTTGGCTCTCGGCACAGGTCAGAAGCCCACGTTTAGTCATAGAGAAAATCGAAACCCGGCCTATCGAGAAGAGGTCAAAAGGGGCGAACTCAGGCAACGAATTGTAGAGGAACTATTTACAGTTAAAAGACTCCCTAATGATGATAAAATTAAATTAGGTTACGGTGGCGCGCTTCCAATAGCAAAAGATCCCGTCAATGAAAAGCAAGCTTTTTTTGTATTAGGATTACCTGGATCTGGAAAATCCACAGTAGTAAATAAAATCTCGGAGCAGTATGGAGCGGTAGTGATTGATTCCGATTACGCAAAGCGTAAGCTGCCGGAGTATGATAGGATGCCCGGCCCCGCAAATCTTGTTCACGAAGAGTCTGTTCATGTCAGTTTTAACGGGCCAAATTCACTTTTTACAAAGTGTCTTGCGGAAGGCTATAACATAGTAATACCAAAGGTGGGAAGTCGCGTTAGTGAACTAAGTGAATTGCGGGACGTGCTCAAGGAGGTTGGTTACAAGAATCATATAACGTTGATTGAGCTTGACCGATTCGAAGCAACAAAGCGTGCATTTAATAGATTTTTGAAAACCAAAAGATATGTGCCACTTGGCCTTATATTTGATGTATACGCGAATGATCCGCTACTTGCATATTACAAGCACAAGATGGAATGGGATTCTTGGGGGGCCATCTCCACTTCAGGAGTAACTCCTGAACAGCTTGAAAAATCAGACGATATAAATCCAGCAAGTCTATTTTAACACCGACACGATAAAGGAAATGACAATGGCCAAAAAATCGGAGTCACCTGTAAAGCGTTCTAGCTTAGAACTCAGATCATCCAAGAAATCAGGGAGCAAAACGGGGGTCGTTACAATTAATCAACAACGGTCAAGAGCGAAAAATGCCATGGATAATGTTCGCAAGTATTCGCAGGTTGTTGATTTAGAGACAACACTTGCGATTGCTAGTGTTAGACAGTATTTGCATAAAACATAAGTATGTGCGGATTTTCTTAAAGACTCAAAAACGTTTTTGCCTCTATAGGAAGTCTATCCTAAATGTTTCATAAACCGCTCTGAAAACATATGGTGTCTGGCCCTCTCAAGAAACACACATTAACTCATTGATTTAAATTGATATCTCACATGGTATATGTAATTGGTATTGCTTTGAGCAAATTAGTGTTTATTTCCAGCGCCTTGCGGACGTCAGGCCGATTACTTCGCTATATTCTCCGTTTCATGAGACCCTTTGCCCTGCCTGAGATATGAAAAACCGTTCTTCCTCAATATCTCGATAATTCCGGGATAGTAACCCCTCATTCGGTAATTAACCGCAAGTCCATTACTGGGCGGTGGACAGGGTGACGCATCTGCAACTCTATCAACTCGTCAATTGAGGCAGTTACTTCGTTCACCAGCTTATCCATGGTATCCGCCTCGCAGACAAGTCCACTCAGATCATCGCTGGTTGCAACGACCACCCCGGCTTCTTTGTCATGGAGAACATTCACCCGCAAGGTCAACGGAATGCCCAAGCCGCCGAGTGCTCGCCAAAACGGGTAACCGATCCTGTACATATAACCTCATTCTACTTTGTCAGTACGCTCAGCTCATCATTCTTAGACAAACCGACACGCCCCGCCGAAGCGGCGCATAGCGCGCGCCTGCCCGCCATCTGGCATCAGTTCGTATGTATGTAAAGGCCTGTAGACGTTGCATGGCTTCGATTATAGGTGGTCTATGAGTAATGACTGCGAATTCCGGTTCAAACTGGACACGCATTCCACGGCAAACTGGACAGCCATTC